>JAGNEZ010000023.1 GCA_018003015.1 Phycisphaerae bacterium
GGGGCTGGGCAGGTGAAATGGAGCCACCTTGAGGGGTACGTGATTCGCGGTAAAGGCTTCCTTGGCCCATGGTGGACGGGAGGGGTAACACATGCAGACGCAGCGGGGGCCCCAAGGCGAGGTTTTTTGACCACACCCCCCGGCGGGTACCTCTGATGCAGGACTGGTCGCGTACCGCGAACTCGATGAAGCCCTGGGACGGACGGCGATGGCGGACGACTTGTTCCGCGATCCTCGCCGAGGCATGAACACCCAGCACGAGTCAGATGGGGCTTTTTGAGACGGAGATTCTGACGTCCCGAAAGAACCTCAAGGCCCTGATGGACCTGCCGGGGATGTGGATTGACCGTGTTCGCGAGCGCCGCGCCCTGGACAAGTTGATCCTTGACCTGGATAGCTCAGTGAGCGAAACCTACGGACGGCAGGAAGGCTCGGCATACAACGGGCACTTCGAGTGCACCTGCTACCATCCGATCTTCTGCTTCAACCACCTGGGCGACCTGGAGCGGGTGTTTTTGCGGAACGGCAACGTGGCCAGTGCCGACGAGTGGCGTGCGGTGCCCGCCCTGGTGCTTTCATGATGGCTGGACAAGCCCCTCAGAATGGCTTCCGTTGCGATGTTCCCTGGGGATGCTCTGCGCCGACCCCAAGAAACGAGACCGAAAAGCCACCCTGGCACGCGTTGGAGGGGGCGTTTCAGCCGTCGGGGCCAGAAAACACTCGAAAAGATGATTGGCGCAACGGGGGGGGGCGCTGGTACAATGGTGGAACACAACCCGGCGGTGTATCCAGGTGGAGGTCAAGTGGGAAATGTCGGTCTACTGAAGAGGATCCCAGAAACGGCAGTGACTAGGTAAGATGGCTACGAGCGGCCCGATGGCGGACGTGATCCGGGCAATCCAGGATCACCGAGCGCGAAAGCCGGGTTGGGACCGATGGCACGCGGGAATTGCCTCCTTTCTTTGTTGTGTATGTGAGCTTGGGGCGCCGACCGGCGCCTCCCGTTCCGCATTGACCCAGCCAGCACCTCCGGCGCGGACCGAGACAATGCTGTCACCTGTTGGCCGGGCCGACGAAGGCACTTCGCAATTCAATGCATCAGCAGAAAGGATGGGTTCAATGAGCAGCAACAGATTCCTCAATCCTGCGGTGATCGTGTGTTTCACCGCGTTGCTCGCAGCGGGCCCGGCCTTCGCTCAAACGCCCGTGGGTACAGCCTTCACGTACCAGGGCCGGCTGACCAATGCAGCGACGGTGGCGAGCGGCCCGTATGACTTCGAGTTCCGCCTGTTTGACGACGTGGCCGCCGGCGTGCAGGCAGGACCAACCCTGACGGTGAATGACGTGACGGTGACCGGCGGCCTGTTCACGGTGACGCTCGACTTCGGCAGCGTCTATAACGGGACCAGACGCTGGCTGGGCATCGCGGTTCGGCCGGGCGAGAGCGTCGAGCCTTACACGCCGCTGACGCCACGCCAGGAGCTGACCGGCACGCCCCATGCGCTGTTCGCGCTGAACGCCCAGGCCGCCGATGGTCTCCGCCTGCCTTTCGGCGCGAGCGCTTCGGCGGGAATCCCGATCTTCTCAATCCACAACACGGGCACGGGCCTGGCGATCTCCGGCACCGCAGTTGGCACAGGCGTCTCGGGGTCATCAACAGCGGCCACCGGGATGACCGAGGGCGGACTGTTCCGCAGCAGCAGCACCTCAGGCCGAGGCGTCTTCGGGATTGCCAGCGCTGCCGCGGGCAACACCAGCGGCGTGTATGGCCAGAGTGACAGCGCCACCGGCCGCGGTGTATTTGGAACAGCCACCGCCACCACGGGAGCGAAGAACTACGGCGGCTGGTTCCAGAGCGACGGCACCGGCGGCGTGGGCGCATTCGGTTGGGCATCCTCGGGGTCGGGCACGACCTACGGCCTCTACGGCCTGAGCGACAGCACGCAAGGAGGTGGGGTTCAGGGGGTGGCGAAACCTGACTCCGGCGAGACCTCCGGCGTGTTCGGCCAGAGTAACAGCACGTCAGGCCGCGGCGTCTACGGAATCGCGGCTGCGTCCACGGGGCAGAGCTATGGCGGATATTTTCAAAGCAAGAGCAGCGAGGGAACGGGCGTCTATGCGTCTGCGGAGACGGGCCGGCCGGCGGTGGTGGCCGATCACATGCTTCACGTCGGCTCGGACACCCGCGAGGGCTGGCTGCGCGTGTACGGCACGGCCTCGAAAGAGTCCCTCGTGAACATTTTCGCGGATCGCGATGGCGGAAATGTGGTTGTCCTCGAGAGTGAGGGTCGCCCCGCGGCGGTGTTGGAGGCGAGTCAGGACCTTTCGGGCGGCCACCTCCGCGTGGATCGCGGGAGCGGCAATCCCGGCTTCGAGGTGCGGGGCAACGCGGGCAGTGAAGAACCCATGGTGCGCATCACCGGCAGTTCGCGTTCGGCCATCTTCAATATGCGGACGACCATTCCAGACGATGACACCGTCATCCTGCCGGAGGGTGCTGTGTGCGCATCGGAGATCGGCGACGAGCCCGGGATTGCCGTCGGCTACGACGCCAGCCACTCATTGACCGAGTCGCTCACCACGCTGCTCTCCGTAGACATCACGGCGCCGGCCGTGGGCTATGTCTTTGCGATCGCGACGGCCAACGCCCGTGTGGAACACGGCATAACCGGGGCCAGCTCGGCTGAATTCGGCTTGAATGACGGGATTTCACCCTCGTACTCGGCCGCCGCGTTCGTGCACGCGGGTCTGCCCGCTGGCCCCTTCCTCATCCCGGTCACGGTTCAGCGTGTCTTTCCAGTGAACGCCGGCCTCACCACCATTTCGGTCATCGGGCGGGAGATCCTTGATGGGTGGACCGCTAAGAACATCAGGCTTACCTTGATCTACTTCCCCACTGCCTACGGCGCCGCGACCGCGAGCGCGTCGGCAAGCATGCCAAAGACCACCGCTGGTCAAGTCGTATCGGCTTCCGGCCAACCCGCACCAACGGCCAAGGCGCCTGCTTCTGACCGCGCCCCCATGGAAAGCGAATTGAAGGAAGTGAAGGCCAGGCTGGCCAGGCTGGAAGCTATGCTGGAGCAGGAACGCAAAGGAGCCGGCCGATGAGAATTGGGTGCCAAGGCGAGCGGATCGCGGCCTTGCTCCAGGTGCGACCGGCGCGGCCCTCGAGTTGGTGTGCCGGGAGCCTTGGCGAAGGGTCAAAGTGCTCGATCTGCCGGACGGTGCCGAGTACCTCGTCAGTAAGCGGTACCGAACGGGCTCTCAAAACCTGCGAACGCAGTTCAAGCGCATACTCGACCGGGCCGGGGTCGATCCGTGGGAGAAGCTGTTTCACAACATGAGGGCGACCCGACAGACCGAGCTGGCAGCAATCTTCCCGCTACACGTGGTCTGCACCTGGCTGGGCAACCGGGCGGCGATCGCGGGGGAGCACTACTTGACCGTCCGGGACTCCGACTTCGCCAAAGCCGTCGGAGAAGCGACGCAAAATCCGACGCAGCAGCCACACGCTGGGTGTCACAATGACTCGCAGGACTCGCTCCCGGAAATGAAAAACCCCGCGAATTGCGGGGCTTTTCGTAAACCTGCGTGGTCTTGCGACTACCCTAACAAAAACCTTATACCCCCAACGGGACTCGAACCCGTGTCTTCAGGATGAGAACCTGATATCCTAGGCCGCTAGACGATGGGGGCCTCGTACCGTGCCGGTCTGGTTCGGCCTCCAACACGATCGCGCCAGATTACCGGCATCGATGGTTGTCGTCAAGCCCGGCTGGAGCCGGAGGAAGGTTCGGCCGCATCGACACGGCGCGGGCTCGCCAGCAGCACCAAGCCGCCAGACGTTTCGGACTCCAAGCTTCGGCCTACACCCTGCGGCGGCTCCGCCTCGCTTCGGTGTTCGGCTTGGCCGGTCAGTGCTTGGCCCCGGCCGTGCTCCCTCAGCCCTGGCGTTGTTGGCCCGCATTGGCCCAATCAACACGCGTCCCGATGACGCTCGAGGGCCTCCACGAGCACGGCGACGTCCTCGGGTTCATGCTCCGCCGACAGGCTGATCCGCAGCCGGGCCCTCCCCGTCGGAACAGTGGGTGGGCGAATCGCGGGAACGAGGATGCCCTCGCTCTCCAAGGCTGCCGACAATCGAAGCGCCCGTTCGGACGAACCGACGATCACCGGCACGATCTGGGTGCACGAGGGACCGGTATCCCAGCCCCGAGATGCCAGCGCACTCCGCACCCGTTCCGCCAGATCGAGCACTTTGACCCTTCGCCAAGGCTCCCGGCACACCAACTCGAGGGCCGCGCCGGCCGCCGCACATGCCGCCGGTGGCAACGCCGTCGTGTAGATGAAAGCACCGGACGTATTGACCAGCCAATCGATCATGAGCCGCGAGCCGGCCACGAATCCACCGAACCCGCCCAACGCCTTGCTCAGCGTGCCGACGGTCACGTCCACTTGGGCCGCGACATTCATCAGTTCGGCCGCGCCCCTTCCCCCCTGGCCGAGCACGCCGGTCGCGTGGGCTTCGTCAATACAGAGGATCGCCTCGTATCGCCGCTTCAATTCGACCAGTCGAGGCAGATCCGCCAAGTCGCCATCCATGCTGAACACGGAGTCGGTTACGATAACCCGCCGGCGGAACGCTCCACCTCGCTCCAGCAGTCTCTGAAGCTTGGCGTAATCACGGTGAGGACAGATCCTGACGACCGCCCCGCTGCCGCGTGCCGCGTCGATGATGCTGGCATGATCGAGCTTGTCGAGGAGTATCACATCGCCCGGTCCGGCCAGTCCCCGAATCGCCGCGAGATTCGCCTGGTAGCCAGTCGAACAAACCAGGGAGGCTTCCGCCGATTCGAAGGCTGCCAGGCGGTCTGCCAGTTCGGCATGGGCGGCGGTGTGTCCGGTGATCAACGCCGACGCGCCGCTCCCCCACCCCCATCGCTCGATCGCCGCCTTGGCCGCCAAGGCGACAGCGGGATGGGCGGCCAAGCCCAGATAATTGTTACTTGAGAAGCAGACCAGCCGCCGGCCGTCAGCGGTCAGATGGCGACCCTGGGCAGATTCGACGGTTCGCAGCGACCGATGCAAACCGCGCGCGGCCAGATCCGCAAGCTGCTCCGCCCAAGGGCTGTCTTCCCTGACGGTCATGACGGCTTGGCCAAATCGGACGCTGACGAGGTCGACGCCGTTCGGCTGTTGGCTAGCCGCGTCGCCCCGGCGACCACATGCTCACGAGGAATAACCGGCCGCGCCCCAAGTTCGGCCAGGTTATCGGGCCGCCGGTCGCGGGCCCCGCACAGACCCCGTCCGCAACACCCGCCCCCCCCCTGCTGCCCCTTCAACCAGCGACGCAGGGCCAGGGCAAGATAGCCTCCGGCGCCTCCAACCAGCAGAACCACGGCGATAGTCTCTCCAACGCTCGCAAGCATCTGGACATTGTTGTCCAGTTCGCCTTTCCAGGCAAGTCGCTCGGTGCTCTGAAATGAGTGGTCTCAGGGCTCCTGCAGGCCTCCGCGGCGGCAAGACAACGTCCGGTATCCGGTTTCAGGTCCACCGGGAGCGGTTATAAGCCGATCATTGGACTGACCGGAGGGTGATGCCTGTTCCTTGCGAGAGGCCTTGCATGACGCTCATCGTACGATCGCCGGCGGTCGCTGCCATCCTGATGGTGTTTCCCCCTTCGCTGCTCGCCCAGGATTCGGGCCAAGTCAGCATCCAGATTCTGAGCAGTGGCCAGAGCAGCATGACCGTGGCTCCAGGCCCGGTGGACCTTCAGCTCGATCTCAAGATGAGCACCACTGTCGGACTTGTTGCCGCGGAGTTCGCCCTCGATTGTTCCTCGCCCGCCCTTTTCGTCTATGCCGAGCCCACGGTCTCCAACGGCTCTCCGTTTACCGAGACCGACCTCAACTTCGTCCCTATTAAGCCACCCGCCAACGATGGGACACCGCTCTCCGACCACCCGAGAATCACTTTCTTTCGACTGGAGGCGGGCAGCTACGAACCGGCGCTCTTTCCCTCGGTAGTGCTAACTTACCACGTGCGCTCGATCGGGACTCTGCCATCTGGAGCCTCCTACACATTCTCCCTGACCGAGGATGATGAACTGCCGCTCTGGATCAGCGATTCAGGCCCAACCGAGCTTCTCAGCGGGAAGATCGCGGTCGGAACGGAGGGCATATTCACCCTTCAAGTCTCCGCTGGCGACAACGGCGGAACGCCCTCCGGCGAAAGTGAAACAACGCCGGGTGATGGGAGCGATACCCCAGACGACGGTGGAACCACTCCCGGCGACGGTGAGACCACCCCGGACGATGGAGGAACGACGCCTGACGACGGCTCGATCACCCCGGGCGACGGCGACGCCACGCCGCACGACGAAGGGACCACCCCGGGTGACGCGCCCAATCAGCCGTCGGAGGGAAGCCCCGCCACGACGCCGACCGGGACCACGGCATTCTGTGGCGCCGGCGTCGGTCCGGCCTCCCTGTCCGCCGTCCTGCTCGGCCTGTGGCTGATCTCCCCCCGACCCCGGCGGCGATAGGGACGAGTGGCTCGGGAGCTGCATTCACGCCTCGACAAGCGGTCGCTTCGGCTGCATAGTATAGGCAGGAGAACCGCAATGCCCGATCTCGTCAGACTGAGTCTCTCCATCGAGAAGCCGCTCTACGAGCGATTGGAGAAGATGGTCAGGCGCTCAGGGTACACCAACCGCTCCGAGTTCGTGCGCGACATGATTCGCCAGCAGCTCGTGGAACGCGAGTGGGATGCCAATGCCGAGGTCGTCGGCACCGTGACGCTGGTCTACGACCACCACCGCCACAACCTGACCGAGAAGCTTACCGACCTCCAGCACGAGCATCACACCGCGGTTCTGGCGACGACTCACGTGCATCTCTCGCACGACTTGTGCGCCGAGATGATCCTGATGCGCTCCAAGGCCAGGCACATTCAGGAACTAGCCGACTCGCTGCGCCAGCAGAAGGGTGTACTGCACGCGGGCCTGACCATGACCAGTACGGGGCATTCACTCGCATGAAGAAAAACGCGGGGATGAAAGAGACCGACGAGGCCCGAGCCGACCGGCCGGTCCAGACTTTCTGTCTGCTGGTGTTGACCCTGATCGCGTCGGGCTTCGCCCTCTACGCGCTCAAGCCGGTGCTGGTGCCTTTCGTGCTGGCCGTCTTCTTCACCTACTGCCTCACTCCAGTGATCGACTTTCAGACCCGCTTGCTGCGGTTTCCGCCTACCGTAGCCCTGGCGGTCACGGGCTTGCTCGGCATGGCCGCTCTGGTGGCCATCGCGTTCCTTGTCGCGGCGGCGGTCGGGGCCATGTCTGACAGCCTTCCAGTCTACCAGGCGCAGTTCAACCGGCTCACGGAGGATCTCGCTCAGCTCGTCCCGCTGGATCGACTCGGGATCAGGGTGGACCCGCAGACCGGTCCGATCATTCGGGTGCCGGAGAACGCCAGCGTCAGGTTCGTCTCGGCCGTGCTGGCCGAGACCACCGCCCTGATCTCGAACGGGGCCATCGTCCTGATCTTCATGATGTTCATTCTGCTGGGCCGCACCGGAACCAGTAAAAACCAGGATGGACTTCTCGCCGAGATCGAAAACCGAGTGAAGCGATACATCAGTCGGACCGTGCTCATGTCCGTTCTAACCGGGGTGCTGATCGCCGCAGTGCTCGCCATCCTGCGTGTACCGTTCGCCAGCGTCTTCGGTTTTCTCGCCTTCCTGCTCAACTTCATCCCCAACATCGGCTCGGTCGTCGCCACGATTCTGCCCCTTCCCGTGGTCCTGCTGAGTCCGGAACTGTCGCCGACCGCCAAAGTGCTGGCCCTGGCCATCCCGGCCGCGATTCAGGTCCTGCTCGGCAGCATCATCCAGCCCAAGCTGCAGGGAAGCGCCCTGAATCTGCATCCTGTCGCAGTCCTCATGTCCCTGATCTTCTTCGGCATGATCTGGGGCATAGTCGGTGCGTTCCTGGCCACGCCCATCGCGGCGGTAATCCGGATCATCTTCGAGCGAATTCCCGCCACGCAACCCCTGGCCGAGCTACTGGCCGGCCGCTTGGACGCGGTGTCCGTCGGCGGCAATACTGGCAAACCCCCGGCTGGCGGCGCCCGCGCCGAATCCGGGCGATAGGAGGCGGTACGCAAACGATGGACGAGCCTTCACAGACACCTGGAACGTCGACCTCGGCATTGGCCAAGGGGAGCATCCACGTCTGGCGGTGGCCACTGACCGTCCCACCCAGGCGGGTAGAGTCCCTGGCTGGCTCGCTGAACGAGATGGAACTGGAGCGCGCCGGCCGCTACCACTTCGAGACCCTTCGCCACAAGTTCATCGTCGCCCACGCCGGTCTGCGAGCCGTCCTCGCCGGCTATACCGGCATCCCGGCCGAACAACTCTCCTTCCGCTTCGGCGTGCAGGGCAAGCCGACGCTCGTGGACCGCGGCGCCGCCCCCGGCCTGGAGTTCAACCTGAGCGACTCCCAGGATATCGCCCTGGCCGCGGTCACGCTGCATCAGCCCATCGGCGTGGACATCGAGCGCGTTCGCGAAATCCCGGAGCTCGATAGCATCACCACGTCCATTCTCGCGCCGGAGGAACTCAGCTTCCTGCGAAGCCACGAAGGACCTGAACGCCTGGCCGCCTTCCTCCGATTCTGGACCTGCAAAGAAGCGATCATCAAGGCCATGGGCGTGGGCCTCTCGGCCAATCTGAAGCGAATCGTGGTCGACGCCCAATCGGCGGCGGCCAGTCGCTGGTTCACCGTCCACGTTCCGGCGTCCGGCCGCACCTGGAGCGTCCGGAGCCTCCCGATCGATGGCGGATACCAGGCCGCCCTGGCCATCGAAGGAAGCGGGGGCGACGTCGACGTGCGCGAGTGGACCTTCCCTATCCCATGACGGCGTTTGCACACTGTGGCAGACGCAGGTCCAACGGGTCCCTCACCATTTCAACATGGGGATGGCTGAGCATCGTGCCGTGGAAGCCGGGTATGCGACGGCCCCCAGACCTCCGCGGCAGAGCCGCCGCCAGTCAACCAGAGGATCGCCCGTGTCATCCCCGGATCCTGCTGAACGGAAGACCGTGATCGGACCGGTGTATTCGGCGGGCCGATCACGATGAAACGCCGGCATGTTGGCATTCAGCACCCGCGGATAGCGGTCCATCTTGTCCATGCCGACATGGTGTGGAATCTGACCGGTCTCGCAGTGAAACAGACCTCGATGGAGTCCGGCAAGTGTGACGGCGAGTTGCCGAACAAGGACGCGCCACCACTCGAATAGGGCAGAGAGAACGCGCGTGTTCTTTCATGAGGGATGACAACAGGAGCGGGCGAGCCAGGGCATCAGCACGTGGGGCCTTGCCGAGGGAAGTGACGAACACGCCTTACGGCTTGTCCTTCGCGGCTTGGTCCATCTGCTTGCGGAGGCTCAGCGGCCGCATGTCCGTCCAGACCTCCTTGATGTAAGCCAGGCACTCCTCTTTCGTGCCGTCCTTGCCCGCGTCCCGCCAGCCCAGAGCATTTTCTCGCTCGATTGGCCAGATAGAGTACTGTTCCTCATGGTTGACCACGACCTTGTAGTGCTTGAAGACGTCTTCCTGTTCCTCGTTCATCGTCCCACCTCGCTCGTACCCTCTCGTTGTTTCACTGCGCTGATGCCCTGCCGGTTGCCGGCCACGTGGCCGTCCGATCGCGAAGAAACCATACCGACATCTGCAACTCCAAAGGCAGATCCCGGCCGTCGTCCAGGGCGATGACCACTTCCAGAATCTTCGTATCGGCTTTTTCTGTGGGTCGATCCGTCCGGAAGTTCTTGCGGCCCAGGGTCTGGGCGATCTGGACCACCATGCCCCCGAACCGCCGCGTGCCGAACGCGTCGCACGTGGCGAAGACCCGCTGGCCCTTCCTGACCTTCGACAGATCCATCTCATCCACGTCAGCCCGGATGTGCAACGTGTCGCGGTTGCCGATCGAGATGATCGGGGCAGGCACGTTCGGGAAGACCGACTCACCGGGCTCGCGAAACCGGTAGATCACCATGCCGTCGATGGAACTGCGGATCCGTGTCTTCTCCAGTTGGGTTCGGGCGACGTTCAGTTGGGCCTCTGCTTCGACGACGGCGGCCCGGGCGACGGCGATCTCCTCGGGCCGGGGACCGGCAGTCGACCGCTCGTAGCGAGCCTGCACGGCCTCAGCCCGGGCCCGGGCGGCGGCCACGTCGTTACGCGTGTCGTTGAGTTCCTTGTCAGAGACGGCCGAGCCGCTCTGAAGTGACTCAAGCCGTCGCAGTTCAAACTCCGCCCGCTGGAGCAAGGCATTGGCCTCATCCCATTGAGCCTTGGCCATCTTCCGATCTTCGGGGCGCTCCCAACTCTCCAGCTTGGCCAGATCGGCCTTCGCCCGAGCCACCTGGGCCTCGGCCCGGGTGACCTCGGCCATCTGCGAGTCGTTCACGAGCTCGAAGAGGAGCTGTCCAGTCCTGATACGATCTCCCGGCTCAACTTCAATCTTGCCGATGGTCCCCGGAAGCTCGCTAAACACCTGGATGGCCCGCGAAGCCGGCTCAGTCACACCCGGGGCGCTGAAGAGCACATCCGGATCGTCGCTCGGCCACTCGACGGCTGCTTCCGCCAGCTGGGTCTGGGCGCTCTGGGTCCGCGAGGCGGCGTATTGTGTATACCCCACCCAGGCGATGCCCGCCAAAACCACGCCGATGATGAGACCTCGTACCAAGCCATCGCTCCTGTACCACCTTCATGATAGCTCGATTGACGCATTCCGCAACGTGGAGACGCATGGCCGCATCATCCTCCGCCCGACGACGGCCCGGCGGAGTGGGCAGTCAGGCCGCTGCACCGTCGTGCCGTTCGACGATGGTCCCGTCCCTCATCCGGACCACGCAATCGGCGTGCTCTTGCAGGCTAAGGTCGTGAGTGACGACAAGGACGGCCCGGTTCTCCTTGTGGGCAAGATGGCGGAGGATATCCACCACCTGGGCGGCTGTCCTGGAATCGAGGTTGCCCGTCGGCTCGTCGGCCAGGATGAGTTCCGCCTGGCTGGCCAGGGCTCGGGCAACGCCCACGCGCTGTTTCTCACCGCCGCTCATCTCGTCGGGCAGGTGGCTCCAGCGATCAGCCAGGCCGACATGGTCGAGCAGGGCCATGGCCTGCTTGCGGGCGGCGCGGCCGTAGACACCCTGGAGTCCGAGCACGACCTCGACGTTCTCGGCGGCGTTCAAGGCCCCTAAGAGGTTGAAGTTCTGGAAGATGAAACCCACGTGCCGACGGCGCAGGGCAGGCAATGCGGACTCATCCAGGCGGGTCACGTCGCGGCCGAGCAGCTCGACCCGGCCGGAGGTCGGCTTCATCAGCAGGCCCATGATGGTCAGGAGGGTGGTCTTGCCTGAACCGCTGGGCCCCATGAGCAGAGTCAGATCGCCGCGGGCAATGCCGAGGTTGACACCATGGAGCACTTCAAGCGCATGTGCGCCTTCGCGGTAGCTCTTGTGCAGATCCCACACGCGAACGGCCGTACCAGAATGGGCTGTCATCTCTGCCATCGGGTCAGCTGCGGAACACCATGGCCGGCTCCAGCCGGAAGACGCGGAGCACGCTGGTGATGCTCGCGCTCACGCAGATTCCCACGGTCACGAAGAACATCGCCCCCACGAGGGCGGGCGGTACATGCAGAGGGACGTTGTAGGCCGGCAGACACTTGCCCATGTAGTAGGACAAGGCACTGGCCATGATGTAGCCGAGTAGACCGGCGATGAGCGATTGACGCAGGATGATCATCCCGAGTGTATAGTTGCCCATGCCCAGCGCCTTGAGCGTGCCATACTCGCGCAGCCGCTCGACCGTGGCGGAGTACATAGTCTGGCTGACGATGACCACGCCGACGATGACGCCTAGGACGGCTCCGAACATGATCCCGATGCCCATACCCGTGCCATACATCCAGTACCAGCGGGTCTTGCGGGAGAACTCGTCGGCGGTGTAGGCCTCGGCCTCAGTGAGTCGTTCGCGAACCCGGTCGCGGAGTTGCTCGGGGGTGACGCCCGGCCTGGCCTTGAGGACCACGTATTTGGTCTGCCGCTGGGTCATGCCGCTGAAATCCAGTCCGCGCTTGTAATCGCAGAACACATAGGGGGAGGTCGTGAAACTCCCTACGCCGCGGCAGAAGCCGACCACGCGGGCGGCCCGGCCGAGGATCTCGGTCTGCTCGTTCAAGGAAAGCGGCAAGCCCTCGTTACCGAAGCGGACGCGTTCCCGTTCGTCGATAATGACGCCGTTCATCGCCCAGATCCGGTCCCGGCTGCCAGCGATCATCTCCCAGGGCAAGTTCAGCCGCGAGTTGGGGTATAGGCCGACGATCTCGACGTTCTCCTGGCGGCCATCAACCAGCTTCCACCGAGTGAACTGCACAATCAGCCGCTCGCCCCAGGCGACCCCGGGCGTGGCCACGGCCTGGTAGTAGCGGCGGTCGAGCATGACATCGCACAGGTCCAGGTTGCGGGTGCTCTTCTGCATGACCCAGACATCGGCCCCGGCGTGATCAATGATCCCGCTGGCGTTGCGCATGGCGCCGATCAGCAGGCCAAGCTGGAGCGTGACCAGGGCGACGGAGAAGACAATCCCCACCAGGGCCATGATCAGCTTGACTTTGTCGTGGAATAGATTGCGTCGAGCGATGGCCGGCATCAGTGATTTCCCTGCCGGTGTTACTCCATGAACCACGGCACGACCATACAGCATGGTAGCGAGGAGAACGGAGTCGGGTCAACCCCGGTGGGATTCGCCTCGAGCGGCTTACGGTATGCAGTCGGCATCGGCCCAGACGCCCGGGCCGCTCAGACACTGACGGAAAAGGAGGAAGTCGTTGCGGTCCACGAAAGGATCGGAGTTCAGCATGGCATCCGCGCAGTCGGGGTCGGCCTGAATCACTCCCATGGGGGTCATGCATCGCTGGAAATGGGCATAGTCCTCCATGTCGACGTCACCGTCGGCATCGTAGTCCACCTTGGCCACGGGACAGCCGTTCGATTCCGCCACTCTCCAACAATGGGACGTGCCAGGACAGGCATCACAGGCGTCGATGACGCCGTCGCCGTCTGCATCCGGCTGCAGTTCGTCCGGCACCCCGTCCTTGTTACAGTCATTGCCCGAGGAAGGGTAAGCGTAAGGGCCGGTTAACTTCAGCTGGAAACTACCCGTCGCGCCGGCGGCTCCAGCCACGCGAATGTAGTAGACCGAACGGGTGGTCACCGAGAGGGTCAGCGTCGACTGCTTGTCACAGCCGTTGTCGTTGCATCCCAGCTGACGATTGTTGCCGGTGCTCGGACAAGCGGAGTGAACGGATACCACGGTGTCATAGCTGGAACCACACAACGAAACGGTCAGCGTACCCGAGGCGTACGGGCTGTATTTGTACCAGACATCGGGCGAGCCACCCGAACTGCCACAGGAGGAGAAGTAGACGTTGGTCATGCCCGCGGTGGAACCGGTGTAGGTCTTCCCCGGACCGACCCACTGGGCATACGCGCAGCTGTCCTGGGCGACGGCATCCGGCGCGACCGGAGCAGGCCGCTGACACTCGTCAGGGATCGCGTCACCGTTGCAGTCCGCACTCGTCCCGTGAGCGATGTCCGTCTCGTCGCCCACGTTGTTCGCGTTGCAGTCCGCGGAATCCAGGTACGTGAAGGTCATGGTCGAACCGGAAACACTGACGTTCTTGAGGTACAACTTGGAGGCCGTTCCGTCCCACCACCGGGTGTTCGGGGAGGAATCGGGGGTGCAGAGCGTGTACGTCGGAGATGACCACAAGTCGTTGGAGTCACCAGAGTTGCGGTTGTTCTCCATGTCCCACAGGCCGTCCGCCTGGACGAGGGTCACCTTGTAGTGAGAAGCGGCGGTCATTTCATTGTTGTCGTTACTGCCGTTCTCGTCGACGTGCCAGATGGCCAGACCGTCATCGGGCAGGCCAACGTCGCGCCCGGTCCGTTGGCGATTCTCGAGCAGAAAGTACTCCTTGGTGCTCGAAGGTCTGGAGTACTTGTAGATCGCGTTGCTGTTCGAGATGAGGGGGAGGTTTGCCTGCGAAGTGAGCAGTTCGGTCACCGTACACCATCCTGCCTTATTCCGCATATAGGCGCATGGCCGGCACGGATTCGTGCTGCTGGTACCGAACGCCATGAGGCAGAAATGGCCCACCCCGGTGGAATCGTAGTCATAGTCATACAGGTCCGGCCAGCCCAGCAGCATGTGCCCGTTCTCGTGACAGAAGGTGCTGATCCTGAGGCTGCTGCCCATGTCGGTGATCTGATAAGGACCGGCGCACACTCCGCCGGCGCAATAGGACATCCAACTGGCGTGCGGCCAAAGCCCCTCGGACCAGGGCGAGTTGCTCGACCCGGCATAGAGGCAGTTCAAGGCATCGATAGTGCCGTCGCTGTTGGTGTCACACTGCCCGAAGTTGAAGCCACTGGCCTTCAGGCGGTCGAGAGCCTCGGTGATGAGCTCCCGAGCCCGAGTACCGTAGTCGATGCTCTGGTCGGTGTAGTACGTCTTGGGATGCTTCGCCCGATGGTAGGCGGTCGGCACGTAGTTGGTGTAGGTCAGCTTCCCGCCGGAGATGTCGTAGAAGTAGTCACGAACCGAGCCGTTGTTGCCGTTGGCCGTGTATCCGATCTTGTTGCAGAAGTCCGCGACCGCGCTTGCGGGAATCGTAGCCACATCGTCCGAGAAGTCCACGATCAGGCAGAGCCCCTTGGGGGAGCCGATGGTGATGCCCTCCTGGGCCAGGCTGCCCTTTTCAGTCGCAAGAAAGGTTGCCTTCTGGGCCTGCTGCAGCTGACGGTTGGCGGCGATCCTGGACTTGGCGGATTCGACAGTGATGCGGATGTGCTGGTCGATGCCGACCGGAGCAGCCTCATTCTGGCCGGCCACGATGCCGGTCGGCTCCAGCCGGGTGCCGTCCGCCGACAACCTGGCGTAACAAGCCGCTCGTGTGGCTGGATCCTCGACCAGCGTGTAACCATCCAGCGTCTCGGCCACAGCGTAGAACTCGTCGCCCCAGACCCGGACCTCGATCACCGTCCCGTCCGGCTGCCGGAACGGCATGGTCTCGCCGACAATCGGATGGGCCCGCGCCGTCGTGGTCAGTCCCAGCAGAGCACCCATCACCAAGAGCAGGGAAACACGCTTCTGGCGGCCGACCGCGAAGACCATCTCGACTTCTCCAGGGAATTCGACTCTAAACCTGGCTCAAGTATACCAGAATCTCCCCCGGATCGGCCAGCCCGGGCGGCCCGCCTCCAGGCCCGATAACCACCCGACCGGGCGGTTTCGGTGCGAGGATCGCAACCGCTGATTCTGGCGATCGTTAGCCAGGCTTCTCACCGACGAGGTACGCGTCGCTGATCTCGAGTACATTGTCCTCGCTCTCGGTGTTCAAGCCAAACGAGACGGAGTGAATCTGGTCCGCGTCAAGCCGGCCATTCCCATCGGGTGAGCTGGCGAGTGAATCCACATCGCGGAGCGGTATCAAGACCACGTGCCAGCGGCCGTCGGCCGGGATCAGCGGGCGACGGGATAGGTAACCGGCCTGACTGTCCTCCCAGGCGATGAAACGAACCGACGCCGGCTTGTCGCATTTGGCCCGCAGGAGCAGGTACTTGGCGCGCCCCCATTTCACGTCTTCGCCCAGCCTGAGCTTCGGGTAAACCCATCGATCCCCCGCTCCGAAGTGAACTTCCAGCCGCCACCCCCCCTCCTTCGTCTTGGACATGGTCATGCGCCCCCGACTGGCAACATTCTCCTGCCAGGCCTCCAGCTGGGCGATGGGTAGCGCCATCCTGACCGGAAAGCGAGCCAGGTGGGCGTCCACCGTCTTCTCCACGAACACATCCACAGCCAGCGGACTGATCCACGGGGCCATGGTGCCCCTGGCCACCACCTGGATGGTCAGCGGCTGGCCGTCCGAACCCCCCTGCCTCACATCGACTTCCCACGCAACTTCAGTGCAGCCCCGAGGGGCAAGTTCAAGGCTTCTGGGCTCGATCGCGACGGGAGAGGCCACCCCCCTGATCGATGGCGTCAGGTCGACTCTCCCAGCCTGATCAGCCAGATTGTGGACGACCACGCGAAAAGGAAAACGCGCCGCAGTCTCATGGGTCACGTGATAGCCCTTACAGGTGAAGTCGCCTATCGAGGGGTCCCACGCATGCCGCAGGATGACCGGGGATGGAGCCGGTCGCGAGGGCGGAGGTCGCCTGCTCACGGAGTACATTCCGGCGGCTGGAGTGTCCTTGACCACGGCATCGGCCATCGAGCCGGCATCAAGCCATACGTAGGTGAGACCGTCGGGAACGGGAAGACCGCCCGCAGTATCCGCCCTGAGCGTGCGACCGTCGATACCCTCCAATCGCCCCCCGGGCACGCCCAGCCTGACTCTCGCGTCCCGATTCACCGACCCCGTATACAACACCGCCACCGTCCCGCCGGTGCCCATGAACACCCTGGCCCGCTTGACGGCCGGATCCAAGGTCTTCAAATCTCCAACGTATGCCTTGTTCGCCAACGCCCTCACCATCTGGGCATAGGCGGCCATCGAACGAAGCGGGGTGACTTCCCGCCCCATCATCCCGAAGTTGTTCTGGTTCTCCTCGTAGTACACGCAGACGAAGGCGAAATACGCAGCCACCCCACAGGCCTTCGACTCAATGGCCTTCATCACGATGTCCAGGGCGCTGACCGCGTCTTCGCTCATGGCCGGCCGCGGCTCCCCCTTGGGCCAGGGCCGTCCACTCTCGGTAATCCACAGGGGCATGGACTCCTTGCCATAGGCCTTGAGCCAAGCTCGGTACCGCTTCACCATGTCCTCAACAGTCGTAGCCTGCTGATAGGTGTGGAAGCTGATCGCGTCGACCTGATCGAGCAGGCCGTTCTCGGCGCATGCCCGACGGTATTCGTCCGGAGCAATGTCGGTGAGAACACCGCCGACCAGCGGGACCGCCGGCAGGTGGTGGCGGAGCCCCCAGGCCGCGGCCTTGGCGAGGGGCACATACTGGTCGGCCGGAAGGTGGGCACCGAACTGGACGTCGGGCTCGTTCCAGATCTCCAGCCCGCCCCATGTGCTCCCCCAGCGACGGCCGAGATCGCCGATCGATCGTGCGGCTAGAAGCAGGTTTGTGGGATACGGGTTGGCGTCCGTCCGGCCCAGCCATGTCGGACTATCATGGAACATCTCCAGAACCTTGACCCCGCGCCGAGCGTACGTGCGGCGGAGGGTCTCAAACTGACAATCACCCTCCCAATCCCACACGTCCTCGGACTTGTTGACCACATTCCAGCGGAGCCGCTCGCGCGATTGGCCGATGCCAAGCCGTTTGAGCACCCTGGCGAGTCCGTCGCGGATGTCCTCCCGCTTCTCGAGCCAGGAAAGAGCGCTGTCGATACAGAAGAACGCGTCCTCAGGCCCGGCGTGTTCCGGCAGCACGACGATACCGCTGCGGTGACCGAGTTGCGGCAGGGCCACTTCGTAGAAGCCCCCAGGCAAGTTGACCGAGATTGAGATGGCCCCGTCCCGATCGGCGACAGCCTCACCCGTGGCCACCTCGCGAGCCCAGTAGTCGGAAATGACGTAGCCCAGATCCGACCGGCGGGCGGGCGGATCTGCCCTCCATGCCAGACGCGCCGGCCGCTCAGGCGGAATGAAAAACCCCTCGCAGTCGGCCGAGCGAACCTCGCCCAGGCACCCGGCCGCACCGACAAAAACCTCGATGACCCCCAGAAATAACGATCGGAAACGGGTATCAGACATCTTCACTTCTCCCGCAATACCCCCCTCTGAACCGTCCAAAGCAGGAAGGAACCGCCAGGTGTCAGGAACTCAAAGACAGCGAGGAGTATAGAAAGGGCCGCGTCATTCCGCCATCGGACGATCCGGGGAAGCCACGAGCCTCAGGAAAAGACCGGGGGCGGGCGGGATCACCGAACGCGAGAGCGCTGTTTGGAGGCCAGGAACCCCAGGGGGGTGCACTTATCCATCAGCACGCTGCCCCGGACCGGCTTGACGAGGAAGCCGCTCCAATTACCGGCCGGCGCGAGACAGACGTTCAATGGCGAGCTGTCGGCCAAGGCGACGATCTTCCCAGCGCGCGGGCGACGAGCGGACCACAACCCATCACGACGGGGCGGCCTCGGCCGTCCGGCTCCTGGGAAACGATCGACCGTGCCACTTGTGCAGTGTCGCCAAGAGGGTAAGACGATCGATCGGCTTGGCGACATAGTCGTCGCACCCGACTCGCAGGCACTTCTCCCGGTCGCCGGCCATGGCGTGTGCGGTCAGGGCCACAATCGGCTCTGCATATCCTTGCTCGCGCAGCCGGGTCGTGGCTGTGTAGCCGTCCATGGTGGGCATCTGCATATCCATCAGTATCAGATCGAACGGATGACCCGCCCTCTGAGCCTCCAGGGCGAGTTCCACCGCCTTGCCGCCGTTGTCGGCCAGCGTCACTTCGGCCCCCGCTTTCTTGAGGACGAAGGAAATGAGTCGTTGATTGTCGATCCCATCCTCGGCCAACAGCACGCGCGCATCAAGCGGCTTCTCCTCCATGTTCACCGTCGCTTCGACGAACTCAGGCTCATCCTCGGCGATGATCCGCTCGGTCGGTCCTTCAGTCATCTCCACCCCATCCAGCGGACCGGTGGCGATGACCAGCCGGAACGTCGTCCCCTGATCCGGAACGCTGTCCACGCTGAGGTCACCCCCCAGCAGGCTGGCCAGGCGCTTGCAGATCGTGAGACCGAGCCCGGTACCGCCAAACTGTGGAGCCTCGGGTCCTGAGGAGTTGGAGAACGGATCGAACAACACGGCTATCTGACCTTCCGTCATGCCGACCCCGGTGTCAATCACCTCGAACTGCAGAACCGGCTCCAGGCCGGAGTCGGAGAAATGCACGGCAAGTCGTACGCCGCCAACCTGAGTGAAGCGGATCGCGTTTCCAACCAGCTTGCTGAGGATCTGGGCAAGCCTGGCCGGGTCGGTCTGAATCGTCTCAGGCACCTGGCCGACGAAATCGACGGACAGATCAAGTCCCTTCCGGCTCGCGACACACTTGGCCGCGGAAAGGATCTCGCTCACGATCTGGAGTGGCGAACAGACGGCGTGCCGGATTTCGAGACGTCCGGTTTCAAGGTAGGCGATATCCAGGAGGCTGCACAGGTTGGTCATCAGTTCCTGGCCATTCCGCTTGATGGTCTCAAGGGCTCGCTCCCGGTCATCGCTGGTCATGACCGGATCAGACAGGTTCTCGGCGAATCCGATGATCGGCGTCATCAAGGTGCGGGCTCGATGGCTGAAACCAGCGAGAAACTCATACTTGCTGTGCGAGGCCACCTCCGCAGCAACTTCGCTGCGGTCCGCGCGCTCGGTGGCGTCCTCCAGTTCCTGGCAGACCCGCCGGAGCTGCTCGTTGGCGTCCTCGTACTGATGGCGTATCACCTCGCCCGCCGCGCTCACCTCGGTGAGGGCAGACTCCGCCTCCAGGCGGGCGGCCGCTTCCTCGCGAATTCGGAGCTGACAATCACTGAGCTCCTGCTCGCAGCGACCAGCATCGGCCCGCCAGCGTCGGGTGAAGGCCAGCAGAGATCCCAGACCCGTCAGAACGATCAGCGTCGTCAGAAGAGGGTAGCTGCCCAGAGCCATCGCCCCTGCCGCCGCCACGGAAGCGGCGCACAGGGCGACGAGAACCCACGGGCCGGCTTGGTGTCTACGGTCTGTCGATATGGTCATCGCGACTATGCCCGTCGGTTAGAAAGCCATGGACATCCACGACTCTGAATCGGCTAGTCGGAGCGCCGACATAAGCGCGGAACCGGGACGGCCGACAGATCAGGACGACGGGTCGGACTTGAGGAAAGTCCTCGTGGATACCCGGGAGCGAACGGTTTATCGGTCGCCAGCCCCGCTACGAACCGGAACGAACTAGTTCTCGGGCTTGATACCGGTCGAGGCTCCGAGCTTCGTGTAGCGGCGATTGCCGATGGCGGCCTGCGGAGCACCCTCCGGCCAGACCGAGAGGCCAAGGCTCAGATCGTCGGCCTGCTCGTCCACGGCAAACGTCAGGGCGGCATACCACCGGGGGAACTTGCGAACCACAGTAACCTCGAGCTGATCCAGCTTGCCCCGCTCGATGTCATAGAAGGCCCTCAGGGCCAGACGATGCTTGGCGTTGAGCTCATAGTTGGCCCCCCCACCGATCAGGTTCGAGTCGGTGGGCTCGATCCGCCGGTACCCCACGAAATAGGACAGACGAGGAGATCGCTCGACCGCATAGGACAAGTTGAACAGATCGAGGCTGCCATCGCTCAAGTCCCAATTGGCGTCGGAGAGAACCGAGGTCGTGTCGCTGATGCGATATTGGAAGTCGGAGCGCACGTGGTTGCGGGCAACGCTGTTCTCCGGTCGGGCGTTGTCGTAACGTCCGATCGGCAGCTCCTGCTCGGGATGGTCGCCAAAAAGGTTGAGTTCCACATCAAACAGGATCCAGTCCACCACCCGCCAGCCTCCCGGCAAGCCGCGCTTCGTCTGCCAGCGCTGGCGGACGGCCAGCGAGGCCCCGTAGAAATCGTCGATATCCTCGACGCCCGGGCTGAACGGGTGCAGCTCCAGGCTGTTCGTGTTGGTGGTACTCATCCAGGCGGTGGCTTCCGGTCGAATCACGTGCCGCACGCCGTGTACGTCCAGCAACTCCGAGTTCATCGTGTCGAACAGTCGCCAGACCTCGGTGCCGGTGCGCACACCCGCCATGCCGAAGAGCCGGTCACGCGAGCCGCCCGCCGCGGAACCATCCCAGTATCCCGCCCGTCCGGTCGCGAACGGCACAATGTTCGCGCTGCCCAACTTAATCGGCACATCGAACTCGTTCCGGGTTTCGCTCTGGAAAGTCATGTCGCTCGCCCCGGTGTTGTCCACAACCCATTTCCGATCCCACAGTCGACGCGAATCAGGACGATACCGGGCCATTCCGAGGTGCGATTCGCTGTAAAAACTGGCGATTTCGGCGAGTGGTTCGCCGGCCAGGTAGTATGCCAGCTCCGGGAAGTGCTCCGTTTGGGTCAGAAAATCGAGAACCCGGGCCTGCACCAGACCTGTCACCGCCCAGTTGTCCTTCTGCTTCTTCAGGTAGGCGAGCGTCTCCTGCTCCTTGCCTTCGTCGTACTCACCCTCGAAGTACTGCTCCATGAACGTCGGATCGCTCAGGTAGGACCCCTCGAGAGTTAATTCCCACCCCTGACCTAGAATCTCCCGATGCCGCCAGGTGAGCCGCCCCCGGTTCTCGGTATCCGGGTCATTGTCCCGAAACGAGCCGAGGCTGTCCCGGCCGGTGTCATGAATGTAGTACCCGCGAAACACGCCGAACGAATTCTCGGTCTCATAGTCCACGTCCGTACCCACACCCGGGCCGTGCTCGCTGAAATAGTCCAACCGCAACGTACCGTCCACACCCTTGGGCTTCTCCAGCCCCAGAAGATTGAACAAATACCATTTCGATTCCAGGGTGACGCCGTACTTCTCACTGTAGCCCGTCCGGACGCTGCGAATGGAACTCTCACCCTCCTTGAGATCCCCAGTGACGTACGGCCAGTAGGCCAACGGCACGCCCTCGACATTCAAGGTCGCGTCACGTACCTGGTAACGTCCGGCCTGAAGCCCCGCCACCTGCCCCGACTCGTCCCTGGGCGTGGCATCAATCAACCGAACCTGCTCGGCCCCGATGTGCACGTGAGGCGTGTGAAACTCACTGGTCGTGACTATGGCCTTGTGAGCCAAGTACTCCGTGGTCGACAATTGACGCACCTGCTGAGCGCGAACATAAATAGGGAGTTCACCCCCTGGAGCCAGAGCCCGCATCACCACATCAAGAATCAAGGCGCGATCATTCTCGAAATCGTAGTACAGCTCGGATGCCCGAATCATCCGCTCACCACGGGTTAGAACCACATCGCCCTGGAGGTAAACACCTGATACTCCCTCGCCAACGCTGGCACCCAGACTACCGACTCCGGCCACACCGGCGTCCGTCTCCCGGCTCTCACCCTCCGCCCGTTCCGGCGGAAACGCCTGGGTCTCAGCGGAGGGGCTGACCGAGGAAGCGGATGATGCTTCCTTCGGTCTACGGCTCAGAAAGATGACGGCGGCATCCGCCCGAATCTCCAGAAAGTCGCCACTGTCAACCAGTCCCTGAGACACATACACCTTGCCAATGGCCGTGACGGTCCCCCGCCCCTCGTCGATCGACGTCTGGTTTCCATGGTAATGGACCAACGGACGGGCCTCGGGCCGCGGCTTGAGCTCAGGCTGCTCCAGATCCACAATCTCCACGCCCCCAGGCTGCGTTGTCGGCCCCGTCCTGGCCAACACAACCTGCCTGATCTTCACGGCTTCGGCATACAGCGGCGTCTCTGCCGAGGATTCACGTGTCGTCACGTCCGCCTGGAGAACCGGAGGATCCTTGGTGTTGAAGGTCACGAAAAGCACCGGACCCGTCGTCACCGTCCCCCCAGCATCCTGAACCCTGGCCTGCTGAGAGAGGAACACCTCGAAATGGTAGTAGGCCTGCCCCTGCCAACGGCACTGCTGCATCCAGGTAACTGCCTCTCGGGCGGAAAGCCGTCGATCACCCAGATGGACCGCCAGATCCCCGTAGTACTGGACAACCTCACAGCCGTCAGGAAGAGCCCAGACATGGGCATAGTCTCCGAAAAACTCTGGGGCCACACGACTCACCTCAACCGGCAGCATCGGGTTGGTGGTTTCAGGATCGTCCAGGGGGACAAGGGAAGCGCCCCGCGCGGAGAGGCAGACACAATACAAAAAGACGGCCGCGAGCCGGCCGGAGGCAAAAACACGTGCTATACTTCTCACGAAGCTCAAGATGTCCCGGCCTTTCGCCCAGAAGAGACGCGGCCCTCCGGGATCCGCCACCTTCCGGCCCGCGTCGGCCGAATATCGGCACGGAAGCCCTTGACGAGGTAACGGCTGGCATTATATTGTTGAGCCAGTCCAAGTCAACGCACGGGGCTGTGGGCACAAACAGACCGGACGCGCGACCCGAGGATAGCCGAGCAGCCGCCTCCAGCTGCCAACGGATGAAGGAAGCGACCCGGCCGAGCGAGGACCCGAGAACAAATCGGGAATCAGGGAGCCCGGAATAAAACGCCGAGCACCCCTGTGGATTCATATTTCTGTTTCGGTTCTGCACCGTGTACGCCACGGCGCGCAAGAGAGGAGATTGTAGTTATGTCAGAAAAGCCAAAAAGATCATATTACCTCCCCGGGAAGCTCGTCACTACATTCGACAAGGAGTGCGCGAAGTCCGGTTACGTGAAAGAGAAGGTCGTCGCCGCGGCGATGCTGGCCTTCCTCGATGCCGGAGCTGAGTCCCGAAGCAAGATGTTCGAGCGACTCGACCTCTTCCTCCACGGCAAAGCCAAGAAGTAACCGCTCAGCCGGCCCTGTCGGTTGAACGATTCAATGCAAACGGATGGCCGGTCGTTGAAACCGGCCATCCGTTTGCGTCTTGGACCGCCTGTACCTCCGACCGCCGGCAAGCTGCGACCTGGGCACTCGGCAACAGCTGTCGGCCGGCAGGCCGCCATCCTCATTGCGGCAGTTGTTCGAACAGCGATCGTGACCGGCCCGTTCGGACCGACTTCACCCGCAAACGAACGCCTTTCTCAAGGTTCTCCTTGCTCAGGGCCTTCTGCAAGGCCCTGCCGGTTGTCACTTTCTCCCCCTGAACGCTCAAGATCGCATCGCCGACTTCGATCCCCATGCCCGCTGCCCCTTCCCCCAGCGTCTCAACGCTGGTCACCAGCAGGCAACCTTCCACTTCCTTGGGATCCGACCAGCCGAGCTTCTTTGCCAGAGAGGGTGCCGCCGGCTGAACCGAAATGGCCAACGCCTCAATCTCCGCTTCACCTTCAGCACCCTCATTCTCGGCGTCACGCTCGGCGCCTTTCTGTCGCCAGCCGCCATCCTGGGCGAAGAACTGCTTGGGCTGCTTCTCGATCACCACCGGAATGGTGATCTCCTTCTTGTCGCGCCAGACCCTCAACTCCATCTTCGTGCCCGGCGAGGTGCGCGCCACCTTGGACTGCAAGGCCTGCACCGACTTCACCGACTCACCGGCCAGCGTGAGGATCACGTCGTCGGCCTTGAGGCCCGCCTTGGCTGCCGGGGTACCACTCATCACCTCTTCGACCACTACGCCCTTCTCTTCCTCAAGCCCAAACGTCTTGGCATAGCCCGGAGGAGCGGTGTCAAAGCCCTGTATGGCCACTCCAAGATAGCCACGAACAATCTCCTTGCCTTCCTGCAAGTAAGGAAGCAGTTCTTTGACCGTCTGACTCGGGATGGCGAAGCCGACGCCGGCGTAGGCGGCCACCATACCACGAGTGACAATCGCGGTGTTGATGCCGATGACCTCGCCACGCATGTTCACGAGCGGACCCCCGCTGTTGCCCGGATTGATGGCCGCATCCGTCTGAATGAAGTCCTCATATCCTTCCACAATTCGAGGATTCCGACCTTTGGCCGAAATGATGCCCTGAGTCACGGTCTGGTCCAGGTTGAAAGGGGCACCAATGGCCATGACGAAGTCGCCGACCTCCACCTTGGAGCTGTCTCCCAAGGGCAAAGCCTGCAAACGGTCACCCTTGATCTGGATCAGGGCGAGGTCAGTCTTGGGATCCTTGCCCACGATCTGGCCAAGAAAGCGGCGCCCGTCCGCCAGTCGAACATCGATCCGCCCCGTGTCCTTGTCCTTCTCGATGCCTTCGACCACGTGATTGTTGGTGATGATGTAGCCTTTCTCCGCATCAATGATAACCCCGCTCCCACTGCCAATCTGCGGTTGAGGCTGAACCTCCTCAGGCAATCGGAACTGGAACCTCGGACCTCGCTGCCCGTCTTCCCGGTCCTCGAAGAATTTCCGCAGGGCCTCCGGCAAATCACTGGGATCAACGCTCCGCGGAGACTTCTCCCGGTCGACCTTCTTGGGCTCTACCCGGGAGTAAATGTGGACAACCGCAGGACTGGCTCGCCTGGAAACCTGACGAAATACGTCGGAGATCGCCTCAACGTTGATCATCCCCTGGCTGGAAGCGCCACCGGGCTTCTCGGCCACAGCCTGATCGGCAGCAAACACTTGTCCCACAAAGAGTTCCGATTGGACTAGTCCCCCAGCCCCCAGGCCAAACAGGAGACCGAGTCCCAACCGAATCACGCGTACACGCATCGCTTCTGTTCTCATCTTGAGCATCTCCCTCATAACATCGAGCTGACTGTCTTCCGACACCCATTCAATTCAATGACGCCTAGATCGGCCAGTTCCTGTCATCTTCATCATGGTCGCCGCAGCCACCCGGCTATTTCACAACCGGAAACCAACCGGTTCACGGCCGGGAGCCAACTGCAGCCTCCCGCTCCGAACAAGCACCCCCGTACTTGTATGTCCCGGGGCGCCCTGCAGTCGCGGCGGCCAGACCGAGCAGCAGGATAGCGGCCGTCACGCTCAGGACACAGGCTTTCTCGAAACCTGGGGGACGATAGACAAAACGGACTTCGTGCCGCCCCGAGGGTACTGGCACGGCCTGTGCCACGGCGTTCGCTCGATAAATCGGCGTTTCCCGGCCGTCGATCGAGGCCCGCCACCCGAGATCATAGGTCTGATTGAAGACCAGCAAGCCGCCACCAGCCGATTCCGCCTGGACGCGCCACTCCTGACCGGACACCTGCTGCCAGGCGAGTGGCCCGGACGTACAGGTCGCAACCAGGTCGCTTCCCGGCCTGCCTTCAAGCACTGTGGCAGTCGTCTGCCGGATTGACAGGCTCTGAAGCCGATCCACCGCCTCCAGCAGGCTGGACACAATCTCCACACTCGGCGACCAGTACCAGAGCGGACGGGAGCCGGGCAGTTCGTAGAGTGAAACGCCGCCCGGCAAGTCCGCTCGATGGACAAAGGGCGAATGCGAGGCGAACGCTTCAGCAGCGGACGAATCGGTCGCCGCTGCCGCCAGGCCAAACGCCGCTCTGCCGAGCCACAGAGCGTGCCCCATATCCGCCTTGATGCGAAGGTAGGCGCGACCGGGAGCTACGTCGCTGTAGAAGTGGAAACGGAGCCGTCGAGGGCCTGCGGCCAAGTCCACCGGGTCGATGGACGGCATCGGACCGATGCTCCTGGCAGGGGATGTCTCCAAACGGACAAACCAGCGACTCAAAGAACCCGCGACCGGAGTGGCGTCAACCTCAAGAAGGTAGAGTCCGGGCCGATCCACGGTCACCGGCCATAGGACGTCGCGGCCGCGACGCACCTGTCTCGGCTTGCCCGTCGATTCGGGGATTTCGTGAAGCTGTAAGGGCCGGGCAGAAGGAAGCAAGGCGTTGCCAAGCATCGCGCGCTCCTGGTCCGACCGGACGACTATGAACCGGATCCCCAGGGCCTGACAGAGGTTCACGTTGCGCAGGAGAGCCACAATCTCCTCGCTGGAACCCCAGGGCATGAACCGGAGCAGCAACCGATTGGCCACCGGCCAAAGCGGACCGTAGCCCTGGAATGTCGCAATGCCCTGAGCCACATTCGTCTGCGGCCACAGCACTTCTAGAGGACGCTGGTAGTCCGAGGAGTATCGCGGCACGAGCAGACGATCGCCCGGGCCGGGTTTCAACCTGCCGATGGCCTCCGCCAGGGGCGGAGGTCTTTCAAAGTCGGCTCGGGAGTAAGTGCGTGTATCGACGTCCACGAACGCGGCAACACTCGCCAGATCAACCAGAAACACGAGGAACAGCAATGTGAGTCGCAACGGCCGGCGGTCGGCCACCCATCGCAGCAGACACCATCCCGTCACCGCAGCCAGAAGAACAGGCCACCAGATCGCGGGATTGGCAGGATGTAGGGCTCGCTGGGCCCCCGCCCAAACCGGATCATACTCGGCACTGGTAAACCGCGTTGCCAGTCTGGCGGCGGAGAACCTGAGCACCACCATGGCTAGCAGGACGATCCCCCCCATCACCGGCAGCACGCGACCCATCGCCCAGCGTACCCAAACGCCCATCGCTCGAGCGGGTTCCTTGCCCTTCAGAATCACAGACATGACCAGGGATGCCAGCACGGGCATCGCGAATGACCAGACCAGGATCCACCGGGCCGGGACGCGCAGACTGTTGTACAGGGGCACCTGAACGAGCAACCTGCTGACCGGCGTCAGTCTGCCTAAGGCAATGACCAGCGCTACGCCGCAGGCCAGCCACCAGAAGATGGTCTCCCGCCTTCGCCCCCGGGCCGCTCCGACCGAGGCCATGGCTAGAACCAACACCAGAATGGAGGCGTAGGCCGATTGCTCGCAAAAATGCGATGGTCCCCACCAAGGCTGGTCCCAGAGGTTCGGCGTCCGAGTTCCAAAAACCATCGGAAAGAGCATCATGGCCGCCGAACTGGGAAGCCAGGAGTTCTCGACAAACAGGTAGAATGCAGGGGCACCGCGGATACTGCCCGCGAACTGCATCCAGGTCGGTACCAGTTGGATGGCGGACAGCATCGCTCCTGACGCCATCCCGGCCGGGTACTGCCACCACAGGGACCGCCGCCCAGGCCAGAGCACGATCACCGCGTAGGCGGAGAGCAGAGTCCCGCCGATGATCGATACCTGCACGTGTTGAACCAGCATCTGCATGCCGAAGAAGAGAGCCGCTGCCGACCAGTGCTGGACGCGACCCGTATCGGCAAATCGGCGCCAGGCATAGAACATCCACGGCAACCAGGCCGCGGCATGATGGATGGTCAGGTGAGCCCGATGGGCAACCAGAAAGCCGGAGAACTCGAAGGCGATCGCGGCCAGCAGAGCGGCACGCCAATCGTGCCGACACGCCCGCAGGAAACGGTACATGCCGCCCCCCGCCAGAGCGAAATGCAACACGAGCGTCAGAGGATAAGCAACCAGCGGCGGAAGCAGTGCAAAGAGCCACGTCGGCGGATACCAGAGCCCGGCCTGCGGGTCTGTGGCAACCGAGGTACCCATGGCAACCCAGGGATTCCACACAGGCCATTCGCCTGCTCGGATCCGCTCGCCAATATACTGCCTGGCCGGCAGATAAAAAAGAAGATCATCCTCAAGAGCGGAGACACCACCCAGACGCCATGCACCTGCGAGGATGACTACCGGCAAGCCAAGCAAGAGGCTGCTCACCAACATCCTCCGACGACGGCATACGCCTCTGTCTCCGGATGCGCCTTCCTGACCCATGAGCGGTGATGATCCGGTTGACACCGGTGGCCGTCAAGCGTCTGCGACGATGACGATGAGCCTGCCTGCAGACGACGTGGAGGATCACCAAACAGTCTGACGGCGGAGATGCGGCGGGCGGAGCGCGGCAGCTACTTGGTCGTGGTCAGAGCCGGCTTCCGAAGCCCAGGAGGGGTCAGCAGATCTGCAAAGTCGTCATAGCCAGGTGCGGCATGGACGACCCGAGCCGGCACACCGACGACCGTGGTCATGGGTTCGACATCGTTGATCACCACGGCTCCCCCGCCGATGACGGCCTCACACCCGATTCGCAGGCACTGCAGAACGGTCGAGCCGATACCCACAAAGGCGCCAGCCTCGACAGTCACACGCCCCGCGAGCCTTGCCCCCGGGCAAACGTGGACCGCGGTGCCTATCATGGATTCATGGTCGACGATGCACCCGGTGTTCAGGACCACAGAATCGCCGATCTGGCAATGAGCCGAGACCAGGGCACCGGCGGCAACGACGACGTTCCGCCCGATCCGCACGTTGCGAGCCAGGTGGGCCGTGGGATGTACAGCATTGATCAACTCGACGCCGGCCTGCTCGATCCGCTCGGCAAACGAGCGGCGAGCCCCATTGTCACCGATCGCGACGATGGCCCCGCCAAGCCCCTGGGCACGAAGATCGGCCAGCGAGGATAGGTCCCCAAGCACCGGAAAACCGTCCATGTGTCGGCCGTGAAGCGCCGGATTGGAGTCAAGAAAGCCGATGACACGGTACTGCCGGGCGGAAAGCAGGATGTCGAGCACAACACGTCCATGCCCGCCCGCGCCAACAATCACGCAGTCCAACGGCTTGGGTGTGCCAGGTGTCAGCATATCGTCACTCCCTCTTATCGGACAGGCCAGCACCGGAGTGAACTTTTTCGCCTCAGATACGGTAAGTACTGCTGACGGGCCCCCGTCGGGGCGGTCTCCTGGCATCGGGAATGGCGTCTTCAGCCCAGTTTGGCGACCGGCAAGCTGTCCTGCCACGCCGGGACGGTCGATGATATTTGACCGGGCCTGCCGTGGGCTTATAGTGGCCGTCAAGATGGGTAAGTCCCTGTACGTTGGGCTGCCACCGGGTTACTGCTGACGAGTGGAAGGATTCGATCATGACGACGCCGGCCGGTAGCGCGGCCAAGCCAGTCCATCCCCCCAGCCGATCCCTGACCAGCGTCTTCAGGAACGGGTGGTTCGTTGCCTGCCTGGGGTTGCTGCTGACCTTCGCGGCCACCTTCCAGCTCATGGCGTACGCCTTCGCCTGGCAGACCCGCAAGCTGCCGGTTCCCCTGCGTAAGCCACTGGATGGCCTCGATCAGACCAAGCTCCACGGCTACAAGTTTCACCACAACTACATGATCAAGCCGGAGGTTCTCGAGAAGCTGGGAACGAAAGAGTACATTCAGTGGGTGTTTCAGGATGTCTCCCCGACAGCCTCCAAGGGCCCAGAGGACTTCGTCAGTCTGTTCGTCACCTACTACACCGGACAACCGGACCAGGTGCCCCACGTGCCCGAGGAGTGCTACAGCGGGGGCGGCTACGAGATCCAACGAGAGGACATCCTGGAGGTCCCCGTCACTCACCAAGGAAAAACGACCAAGGTCCCGTTCAAGATCCTGACCATGGATGCCCGTTCGGATCTGCGCGAGAAACGCACGGTCATCTACACCTTCCATGCCAACGGGCAGTTCTGCGCCGACCGGAACGCGGTGCGAACCGTCGTCGCAGACCCTGCCGAGAAATACGCGTACTTCAGCAAGCTGGAGTTGACCTTCGGAGTCAACGATGCCCTGCCCACTCGGGAGGCGGCCATCGAGTCTGGCAGGCGATTTATCCAGCAGGTTGTCCCGCTGCTGCTGGATGAGCACTGGCCGGATTGGCAGCAAGTCAAGCAGGCCGAACAAGCTGCGTCGGCGAAGACGCCGGCGAAGAACTGACAGGCACACAGAGAAGGAACCGAGATTCAACCATGGCAAAACGACTCAATAAGAAGCTCGTAGTAGGAATGACCGTCGTCGGCATGTTCCTGACGATCCTGGCCGCGTTCCTGGCGGTAACGCGATTCTTGCCGAAACAAGATCCCACGCCGGCAGTCGATAACGCCGAGAGGGCGGCGAGGCTCGGAACCCTGGAGGGGTACAAGGAGGCCGCCAGGCAGTACCATGTGGCGGCCAATCGAGCGAAGGCCCTGGCGGATTCCTCCGGCACTGACGCGACATACGAGGAGAAGAGCAAAAAGTACCGGCTGCTGGCGGGCGACATGGCCCTCAAAGCCGGCGATCCGAAAACGGCAGTCGAGCAGTGGAACCGGGTGATTCTGGCGGATCCGAAGTACGGACCGGCCTACGAGAGAAAGCTCGATCTGGTGTTTGAATACCCCGATTTCCGCTTCTTCGGGGGAAAAGACATCGAGGACTTCGCCTCCAACCTCCTGAAAGCCCAAACCGAGAGCAACAAAGCCCGTCATGCGCTCGGATTCGCCCTGCTGGTGCAAGCCGAAGCCCGACGAGAGAATCTCGCCGCTGGCGAGTACTTCCTCCGCCAGGCCGTCGAGCGGGAGAAGTCCAACGCGGACTACGTGGACAGCCTCGCCCGGCATTTGCTGCAGCAGAGCCTGTCCGACGAATGGACGAAGCGATACGACGAGAGCATGGAGAAGAGCCTGGCAGCACTGGCCCAATCGACCGAATCCTGGGCCGCGCAAGTCCCCAGGGACTTCTGGAAACCCCGAACCGGCTCGGACCTCGCCAAAGAGGCCGACCAGATGTTTGAGGACCTGACCCGCGATCACCCCGTTCCCGCGACACCATCGATTTCGCCAGCCGCAAGCCCAGCCTCCGAAGAAGAAAAGGACAAGGAGAGACAGAGACTCATCGCCGCCGTCGAGGCGTGGAGGAAACGAGGCATCTACTGCACCACCAAGGCGGGACTCTTGAGTCGGGAATGGGCCTCGCTGCGCCTGAAGCGGGCCTCGCCGGAGGAACTGACGGAGGCCTTGACCGCCATCAAGGAGACGAACCAGAAGGCCCTCGAGTGTCTTGAGACTGCCAGGAAGATTGCCGGACAATTGGAGCCCAGCGATCCCGCGAGGATCGATAGCCTGATCGCCCTGGCCAAGTACTACCGGAGCATGTTTCCCAGCCAGCCCGAAGACCCCAAGGCCATTCAGAGCGAACAGCAGTCGAACAACCAGGTTGCTCGTCAGTTCTACGAGGAGGCTATCAAGAGCGATGTATATGGCTTTGATGCCTATCGCCAGATCGCGGACCTGTTGCGAACGAACCGCGACCCGGAGGGAGCCATGCGTTATCTGGCCCAGCGTTATGCCCTGGGCATCAAGCGGATCGGCATGGAGGCGATTCGCAACCGGCAAGCGATGAGCGACCTTCGGGATGATCTTTTTAACTGCCTCTACTATCTACCGGGCAACGCGGGGAAACAGCCCATCAAGAGCAGCATGGACCTTCTAACCCGCTTTTCGCTGAAAGATGTAGACGGACAAGATGCCAAGACCCCCGACGGCCGTCCGATCATCGTTCCCTCGCTCGAGGAGCTCCGCAAGGACCAGGCCGCCGATCTGGGCGAGGACGCCCCTTCCGTCCTGGTGATGAAGGCGCTAATCGCGATGATCCAGGGTAATCATGCCCTCGCTGTCCGCTCCTTGGAGGAAGCCTCAAAGAAGGTCAACCTGGACACCCCGCGCGAGGAGTGGGAAAAGAGACTGGCTCTCAAGATAGCCACACTGCTGGCGGAAGAGTACCGTGTCAGCAATACCCCTAACCTCGCGATAAACATGCTTCGACAGGCCAGGAAACTGTCTCCTGCCCATACCGGGATACTGGTTACTCTCGCGGAGCGGATTCTCGCCGAAGGCACCAACTCCGCCGGCCAGATCGATGAGAAGGCCGCTTCAGAGGCTCTGCCCATCGCGGAACAGGTGCTCCTGTATGACCCCGACAACCAGCAAGGATACGTGCCTCGCGCCCTCCCGGTCCTTGCCACAATCTACCAATCCCAGAAGAACTGGGATCGACTGAAGGAGATCCAGGATCTTGCGGCAAAGTACCGGACAGCCGTCGATGCGGACCAGGCCGCCCTCACGGAAAAGCTCCAGAAGGCACTGCTCTTCACCATGCGGGCCGAAAGCAGCACGCCGCCCGACGCGGAGCTGCAGGCCCAGGCCGAGAAGCTGTTCCTGGAAGTCCTCGAGGCGAGACCATTCGATGACGCGGCCGTCCGGAACCTGGTTCGAGTCTATTCCCAAAGCCAACAGGCGGAAAAGTTGACTCAGCTCCTCGAAAGGCAGAAAACCCTGGCGAATGAGAAGCTCGCCGCCTTGGCCGCCGCCACCCAACCCGCAGAAACTGACCAGAAAAAGGCGTACCAGCAGTACATCACGCAGCTCGACCGGTGGGCGGTGCTCGCCGACCCGCGATTACCCGAGAGCGACAAGGACAAGAAGATGGAAGAGATGATCCTGGCCGACCTTGAGGCCAGCGCCAACGACACGGATCGGTTGCGAGCCACGATGGATCTCTATCGCCTCAAGATGGCTGCCGCACGCCGGGCTGCACAACCGGAGGATGCGGATCGACTGGCTAGCGAAGGCTGGAACCGCCTCCGGCAGGCTCTCGATTTGGCTCCAACGAACAAGCAACTGGTCGATGAGTTCTTCAACCTCGCCCTGACACGCGAAGACTGGAAGACCGCCGAGGAAATGGTCGGCAAGGCCGTCGAGATAGGCCTGGATCCCTGCAAAGGCTGTTTCTTCCGCGGGCGGCTGTACCTCAAACAGGGGATCACCGAGAACAAGCCCGAGCTGTTCCAGAAGGCGGCCAAGGAACTGGAGAGCGGGCTGAAGGAGTATCCGAGTTTCCCAACCGGCCGCATTGACTACGCGTCGGCTTTGCTGAAACTCAACAAGCTCACCGAAGCCGCACGAGAGTACGAGAAGGCCCTCGAGCTGGACGCTCGGAATTCGGAGGCGGCTCTCCAGCTAGCCCGCTTGGCGAGCCTGCGGAAGGATGACCAAGCGGAAGCGGACAAGACTCGGTACCTCGAGCTCTGCAAACGGCTGATTCCCAACCATCCCTGGGTCCGCGAACAACTGCAAGGCCTCGCCGACGCCCAAGACCCTCAAGCCGGCATCGTGCGGCGAGAAAGCCTGCGAGCGTCAAACCCCAAGGATCTCCTCAATCTAGTCGCCCTCGCCAAGCTCTACCAGAAGGTGGGAGAGGCGGCCAAGGCAGACGCCGTCCACCAGGACATGCTCAAGACCGACCCGAAGGACGCGGGGCTCACCGTCGACCCCTGGGAATGGAAGGCTGAGTGCCTCAATGACTACGCGATGTTCATCCGCACAAGCAAGCCCGAGGATTCAGCTCGGGTGAAGGCTCTCCTGGAGGAACTGCGAGATCAGGTCCAGAAGCAGCCGGCGCCGATCCAGGCCAAGGTTCAGATGGTCTACGCCAGCCACCTCGCGGGAATGGCGACGATGTCTTCTCCCCTCCCCGACAAGCCAACGCTTCAGCAGGTCGACGACGCCTACGAGAAAGCCGCATCGCTCGTCAACTCCCCGGTGTCCTGCATGAGGCTGTGTCTTCACTACCAGGCCACCGCCCGACAGGGGGCTCAAGACGACCAGTCGGTGGCGATTCGGCTGGCCAAAGCCGAGGAGTGGGCACGCAAAGCGGTCGAACTCGCGGAAACCCAGAAATCGCCGGAGGGCAGCACCCCGGCACGCCGAATTCTCATCGAGTTGCTGCTGACTTCACCGGAGTTGAACGAGGCCGTCGTGCGGAAGGAGATCGAAGCCTACCGGGCTACCCAGGTGGGTGACAGCTGGGAACTCCTCGTCGAGAGCAACCTCCTGGTCCGCATTGGCCAGCTCGACCAGGCCCTGGCGACGCTGAAGAAGTACATTGCTCAGAACCCCAAAGAAGCGGCTGCAGCTTATCTGACCCGCTCGGAGATCTTCTCCATGCGCGGCCAGTGGCTCGAGGCCGCGGATGAGCTTCGCCAGGTCAAGGCCACCAATCCCAAGGGGTATGACTACATGCACCGCCTGCGGCTGGCTCGTTGCCTGCTGAACAGCGAACAGTCAGAGCTGGCCGTCGCCGAACTGAACAGCATCCTGGCGGACGATCCGGGCAATGAGCTGGCCGTCCGCATGCTGATGCGAATCTACAACGAGAAGGAAGCTTGGCCCGCCGCGGAGACAATGCTCCTTTCGCTCCGGGAAAAGGATCCCCGCAACCATCTCTGGCCCCTGTATCTGTCCGAAATGTACGTGACCCGCGGAAACGGCGAAGCGGCCATGCAGTACGGCACCGACGCCATCCGGCTGAGCGACTACAACGACGCGGTGGTCGAGGAGGTCCTCCGCGGAGGCGTGAAGGTCAGGCAGAACGACCGCGTCTATCGCATCATTGCCGAGATGCTGCCAGACAGAATCAAGAACCGGCCCCAGTTCCTTGCCCTCGCGGGCAGCGCCCTGGCGGACAAGGGCGAGCGAGAGGCCGCGATCAAGCTGTACAACCAGGCCCTCGATGCTGCCGGCGACGCGGTCGAGCTGTTCGCCTTCATCGCCCTCGATGCCAGGACCCGGCTCGGCGACGACACCGCCGCCGAGATGGTCCGCCAGCGATTGACCACGAATCCGCAGCATGCCGCGGCCAGATACGTCCAGTCCCTGGCCAAGCAGCGAGCCGGAGACATGGACGGTTTCATCAAGGACCTGGAGGACATTCTTCAAAGTCTGCCCAAAGGGGACCCCAATTTCCTGATGAACCGACTGGGCGTGCTGCAGTCTCTGGCCTCCTGCTACTACAGGAGGGAGTTGCTCGACAAGGCCAAGGAGAAATACGAGGAGCTCATCGAGCTGACCCGAAGCTACAAGTCAGCCCCGGGCCTGGCCAAGTACCACGTGTTCGGACTCAACAACTTGGCGTATCTGCTCATCGACAAGCAGAAAGATCCCAAGAGTGCTTTCCCTTATTCAGCCGAGGCCGCGAGCATCCAGGCTGACCCGAACGTCGTCGACACGCTGGCATGGAACTACGTCCTGCTTGGCCAACATGACAAGGCGGTTCATCTGCTCCGCCAGGTCGTCAAGAACGACGAAGGGCGCACGCCGGCGATTCTCTACCACCTCGCCGAAGCACTGCATCGCAAGGCACAGCAGCTGCCCGAGGGCGAGCAGAAGGAAAGTACCCTGAAGGACGCCAAGGCGTGCTGCACCGAAGCATACACGTTCATCGACAAGAAGAAAGCCGACGTCGACAACGTCCTGGGCGACCTCATGGTGCTCGGGGAGAAACTGGGACTCAAGTTCGAGAAACTGAATCTCGGCCAGCCGGGCGCCCAGGGGCCCTCCTGAGCTGGCCGATCCCCTGCACTCGGACAAGGAGAGGCCATGCGTCGGCGCGCAACACCGCGTCCGTCTCGCCCAGGGCTCTTCGGCGGATCGCGCGGCATCCAGTACGCGGGCGCTTTTACCCTCCTGGTCATCGCCCTGACCGGGAGCCGGTGCGACCGCTCAGACACGCCGGGCGACAAGCCCAGGCCACAGCCGCGGGCCGTCGGCGATCGGGCGCCATCCGCGACCAGCTCAGGGCCGGCCAAACCCCCAGATCGCCTGTCGAAACCCAACACCACGCTCCCGGGCATCACCATCCAGGCCCGAAACCGGGAGATCTTGCTGGACGGGCGAATCTGCATCGAGTCCGGCATTCTGGAGTACCTGGCGGTCAGTCGAGGCGGCAAAACCTACGAAAGCCTCTTCGAGCTGGACTGCCAACCTCGCCATCTGCACGCTGGCTTGCTGATCGCCGGCTACACCGCCGGCACGCTGGCACCCGAGTTCCAGGGCGACTTCGCGCCCCAGGCAACAGCCAGCCGGCCGGAGGGGGCCCCGACCATCCCGGCACCCCCCGATGGCCCGCTCGGCAAGGGCGGCAATCCACCCTCCTATCTCGCGATCGAGGTTGAACTCAAACAGGCCGACGGATCCTGGCAGCGGCAGCCCCTGGAGAACCTCCTCGTCAACCGAAGTACCGGCAAGCCGCCCGGGCGGCTTCGCTGGGCGTTCACCGGCTCGTTCTTCCGCCGCAACGAGGACACCGGCGAGGAGTACTTCATCGCTGACGTCGAGAAATCGCTTGCGGCCTTGTGGTTCGATCCCACCGCCCTGATCAACCTGGCCGCCGATATGGGTAATCCCTACCGCAGCGACGACGGCGGACTGGAGGTCGCCAAGACAGACCATTTGCTTCAGGGAACACCTGTTCGCCTCGTGCTCCGCCCCGCGAAGTAACCTCTCCCACAGCCCAGGACGTGTCCGCGCGACGATCGAGGCACCCCATCCGGTCGGCAAAGATCAGGCAAGGACACTCCGACGGCCAAACACCCCACCGGTGTCCGCTGACGCACCCTGTCTCAGGGATGCGGCAGCTCCATCTTCGCGTTCGCGGGATACAGGGGCAACAGAGTCTCCAATCACTCGGACTTGGACTCATTCGATGATGCCGTTAGGATGCCACTCGCGTGCCGGCTCGGACGGCGGCGTGGGCCGAGTCAGATTTCGGTTCCAGGTTCGAGCATGTTGAACACGAGGAGTGCGATCAAGTGCGTCATCAGCCTGCTGTATCCATGATTCCGATGGCTTTGGCTTCACTGATTGGCGGATGTCTCCCCACCGGCCTTCCTGATCCGCCTGCCCCCCCGGGCGGACTGGAATCAGACGACTTCATGCTCGTCAGCCAGGGAGGCTTCGACTGGCTGGACGACTTCTTCGACAAGAACGACTATGCCTGGGGAATGGAGTCGTTCAAAGGCGACGAACAGAGCACAGGGTACATCTACGTGGCAACAGGAAATGCCATGGTGTCGTTGATGTCCCAGGGTATGGGTGCAATGGTGGGAGGCGCGGCCCTGGGCGAGATCACTGCCCGGCCGCCGGAAATGCGACGATATCGCCCGGATCTCGGCCAGAAGGTATGGGAACGGGTGCTTGACTACCGGAACATCGAGAACGACCCGGACTTCGAGACCATCGGGTTCCGACACATGAAGGTCTATCGAGCCCGCAGCAATGGGGCAAACTACCTTTATGCCGCCACCTTCGGCAAGAACGCCACACTCTGGCGATCACGCACCGGCGATCCGATGAACTGGGAGTTGACCTGGCAATCGGGTGAGATGGGCTCGGTCCGCATGATGGCTGAGCACAACGGCCTTCTCTACCTGGCCCTGGCCAACGATACACCGGTCGCCGGCCGGATCGGCAAGATCTGGGCAACCGACGGCCAGCAGTTCTGGTCGGTGATTGAAGACGGCTTCGGTAACCCCAACAACGTCGGCATCATGAGCCTGATCTCCTACAACGGCTGGCTCTACGCCGGAACGATGAACACCACCGAGGGGTATCAGGTCTGGAAGTTGGAGGGCCCCGAGGGTAGCACCGGACCGAACCTGGTTGTCGACCACGGCGGCTCGTCTCCATCCAACGAGTCGGCCGTCACTCCGTGCATATTCCAGGACCGGCTCTACTGGGGAGCAATGATCTACATGCTCAACATGCTGGATTTCAAGGGAGCCGACATCATACGGATCAACGCCGATGATACTTGGGAAACCGTCGTAGGCACGAACTCCATCTCCAGTTACGGACCCGGCTTCGGTCACTGGCCGAATACATACGTCTGGTCCATGACCGTCTACGATGGATGGCTCTACGCTGGCACCTACGATATGGCCAGTTCACTCACCCACATGATCCCGTCCCTCACCCTTGCGAATCTGCCGGGGCGCCTGACCTCTCGTCCACCCAACCTCCTCGACTTCCTCCTCCAATCCGGCGCGGACCTGTACAAGACCCAAAATGGGATAACCTGGTATCCGGTCACGCTCAACGGCCTGAACAACGGCGAGAACTACGGCTTTCGCACGCTGCTGGCGGCCGATGACGGGCTCTACGTCGGAACCGCCAACCCATTCACTGGGCTACAGATCTGGAAGGGGACGGTCCCAGAGTGAGAACAAGGTGACGAGCCTCAGGCAGAGACCTGCGGATGAATCAGGCGTCGATCAGATGCTCCAGTTCGTCGCAGGTTGCATGGATGGGACCCGAATCGAGAGCGTAGCATCGAGCACCACGAGCCAGGTCCGACAGGATCGACGCCGCGCGCGCCCCGTGGACATTGCGATTCAGGGCATGGCGGGCAAGCTCAAAAGCGGCTTGAGCCCTCGAAATGGGATAGAGCCGCGGCCGGGCGTTCTCCGCATATCGGGGAAACACGATCAATCGCACCGCGCAGGCTTTGGCTGCCACCGCTCTGCCGCCGGCGAGGGGATTCACATAGCCGACCTCACCCTTCAATGCCTTGACGTAGTGCCGCCGCCGCCAAACAGGCAACCCCAGCCGCTCCATCACTGGAAACGAACCATTCTTGACACACAAGGCTTTCGGAAACGGATGGATCCGCAAATCGTCCGGGGCAATCAGTGCAAATTCATCGCTAAGGTACTGCCAGCCACGGGCCAGCAAGCCGGCCGCCAGCGTCGTCTTGCCGAAGCCGGACTCGGCCGCCATGATGAGACCGTGGCCACCTCGAGCCAGCGCCGCAGCGTGGATCTGCAGGTACTCCGGCCGGGTCGCGATGACGCGCCAGTTGATGCCCCACTCGACGTAGGGCAGTACCTCGTTGGTCTGACGCGTGGTCCAGAGTCCGTGGCCGTCGCCGGAAATCGCGTACTCGCGTCGGGCCAGGAGTGAGCGCCGGCGGGCCTCAACGGTAATGCTCACCTCGCGACGACGGGGCTCGGCGGGCCGCCGGCACGCGGCATCCGAGTAGATCGATGCGAGATCATCGAGCACGTCGGGCAGATCGCTCCTCACCGTCACGTCAACCACACCGATCCGCAGGTCAACACGATCGCGGGCCACGCGCGCCGAGATGGCATCCCCGCAAGCGATCATGCCTTGAGTGCCTCGAACAGACCGGCCTCAGCCAGAAGGACGAGCATCTGCTCCACGTGATCGAGGGCCGTGTCCGCATCGATCTGGTAGGTCGCGGTCATGCTCTCGGCGATCTGTCGCGTTGAGGTCCGGCCGTCGCACTGTCTCCAGATGGCCAAAGCAGTCTGGTTCAGACGATGGGTATGCCCGCTGGCGGGATCGGAGAGCAGGGCCTCGCCGTCGAGCTCCTCGACCAGCACGTCCGCTCGCCTGGCAGGAGCAACGACCTCGGTGGCACACGAAACCCAGGAAGGGGGCTGCATTTCGTACACGGTCACTCCTCCGTCGAATCAAGCGACATGACCACGGACAGATCCGGTGTGGCCGACCGCAGGACATGCTGCATACCCGACGGACCTACCCATGCTTCCGCCATCGCTTGCCAGAATGTCGGCCCTCCAAAAACCAGATTCACCGGCCGGCCGTTCAGGAACAGGGTCGGCGTGCCGACCACGCCGGCCCGCTTGCCGGCTTCGATGTCCTCGCTGATCACTTGCCGAACGGCGGGGCTGTCCATGTCCGCCACCAGGCGATCGGCATCAAGGCCCAGTTGACCGGCAAGGCGGCGATACAGGTCCACGCCAAGCCGATCCACGTTGGCGTGCAGCAGTTCGTGCATCCGCCAGAAGGTCCCGTCGCCACCCTGAAGACGAGCCGCCTCCGCCGCTTGGGCTGCTTCGCACGCCTTGGCGTGAAACTCGGAGACAACGTTCGGATTGCAGGTTTGGCACAACGGATACTGGCGCACGATGACATCCAGACGACCGTCGAACGCCCGGATCGCCTGCTGGATAGACGCCGAACTCACCCAAGCACACTTGGGACACTGGTAGTCGTTGAAGACGACCAGCTGAGCACGCCCGCCCCGCGCCGGCTGGCGTTGACGCCCAGGGATGTCCACCGGGTCCTTTGCGAAGTGCTCGCGCCGCAGGAACGCGGGGTCCTCCCGCATGGACTTGACGACCTGCTTGAACGGAAGCACCTTCCGCAGATGGTCATGCATCGCCAGCTGGTCGGACCGATAGACCCACAGGCCGCCGAGCAGCACGAGCGACACCGCCACAGCCCCAACCGCCTCACGATGGGTCACCGGCGCCCAGACCGCAGCACCACAGCTCAAACGCCAAATGCACAGAACCATGGCCAGGTTCACGATGTGCGTCGCCAGGCACCACACACACCAGGGAGCCTGCCCCACCACCATCAGCCCGACGAGAAACACCGAAGCCAGACCACCGGCCCCGGCCGCCGCGAGAGGAATATACCTCCAAGGATAACTCGCCTCCCGTGGACCGCCAACCAGCCCGAACCACACAACCATCGAAACGAAGTAGGCCAGCCCCAGGAACGCCACCGGCACACGAGCCGGCCGGATCACCAGACCCTGGTATCGCGAAGGGCGAGGAACAGGCACCGCTATCTCCGACCAGCCGCCTTTGGTCGACTCAGCACACCCGAAGCCGGCCTTCTCGGCCACGTGGCAGACGGTAAAGAAAAAGCTCGTTCGCCCTCCTGAATCCGCCCACACACCGGCATGCTGCTTCACCAGCTGCCCGCTGATCCAGGCACCAGTCATGCCCAGCGCGAGCACTACCGCAAGCAGCAATCCTGGATAGAGCCGAGTCTTCGACATACCCAACACGCGCTCCACCTCGTTCAGTAGTTCTCGCACAACATGGTCGTCTCGCTGCACCGCAAGGGATTGTTGTTCATGTCCACGGGGCAGCAGTCCTTCTGCGTTCCATCCGTCGCACACGGCGAACCCACCGTATGCTGTAGAGCCGAGCCGCAGACGAAACCCGACGCCATCGCTTGCTGGGCGGTGAGCGTCAGGATCCCCGGGGTGATGTACAGCGTCTTCCTGCCTGCCCCTCCGAGAAAACCCCGGCGGGTCGTCAGGCCTTCCCCGTGCGCCTGAGGCTCCGTCGACGGCGACTGGATCGCTTCCACGGATGCCTTGGCTTCGCCGTCCGGCGTTGTTTCACATTGGCTCAAATCGGCTTCTCCTCAACTTGCCTGCTTCCCATTACCACCAGGTCGGTCCGTTGCGCGGACACCGGGCCGCTGATCAGGCCACGCCTGCCTGGACACCTCCCGGCGGCTTCCGGCAGGAACACGCGTCCGGACCGTAGTCGATGGTAATCTCCTGGCCGGCGACGATCGGCTTCAGAGCAACCAGATCGAAGCCGTCGAGCTTCGCATTTGGTCGACAGGAGTGATTCAGGAACCTCAGCTTGCCTGTGACCTCGTAGTACCGCCGGCAATCTCCCTGTTTCTCCTGTCGCCCAACGTAGGGCCCCTTCTTCTCCGCCGGCTGCCCATGATAGCGGGTGATGATCTTCCCGGCAGCGATGTCTCGAACCGCGAAGACACCCGTGCCGTGAATCGCGCTCTTCCCGGTGCGAATTCCCGAAAAGCGATACCAGACCGGAACAACCCTGCGAAGCATCGGCCACAGCATCCGCAAGCCATGGGCACAGGGAAGCCACAACCGGTGGTGCCGCCCGTACCAGCCCTCCATGTGCGCGGCGTCGGGAAACACGACCGCACGAAGGTAAGCCAGCAAAAACCGTAACCCCGGGGTACACAGAGCGTCCACCACGACATGGCTCACCGGATGGCACATGTCCCGCGGAGCCTGCCACAGAACCAACCGGCCGCGCCAACCCACGTGCACACGGTCAAGCTGACGGAGCACCTGCGGAGGACAAAGCGGACCCGATTCCGCCTCGATGCGGCGGAGGGCACGACGAAGCGGCAAAACGAGATCCCACGCTCGAGCGGTCGCCACGACTCGGTCCCAGTCGATGCTCGATTCAAAGGCCTCCACGAACCGCCCGACGTCCATCCGCCATTGCGGTCGAGAATCACCATGAACCTCAGCATGAACCGCCAAGTGAATCAACATGTCGCCGGCTTCGGGCACAAGCACGGTTGATCGGCCGATGGGAACCGCAACCGCGCGTTCCCAAAAGGCCGCGTCGGGCACGGTGTGCGAATACCGAAGCGGACGGAAGGGCCGGACGTGCAGGTCGATCTTCACCGGGCAGATCCGGCCATAGCTGTAGGCCATTTCATAGTGAAAACGAGGAAAGAAGTCCTCGCGAACCAGTTCCTCCCCACGAAGACAGCCGGCCTCGATCAACAACGCCTGAGCCCTCGCAACATCCCGCGGGCGCACCAGCAAATCCAGATCGTCCATCGGCCGCTCGTCCGGCCGACGGTACAACAGGAGCTGCAGGGCGCCTCCCTTCAGCACGATCAGCGGCACCCCGGCCTCGTTGAACCGGGCGGCAAGCCGCTCCAAAACGTGCATCAATCGGACATTGCGCAAGGTCGTGACCATGTACCGATAACCAGAATCCTTACTCATATGATCGGACGTTGGCGGAGAAACTTGAGTTGCCCGGCGCCGGCAGCGGACGAAAGACGGAGGACCGATAATCGGCGGCCTCCCAGGATCCCAGGCTGGGGAAGCGCTCCTTACGCTTCCATGTCAAACACGACCTTGAGGCCGATCCGCTCGCTCGCCACGCGGAATGCTCCCTCATGATCGGCTAGGCCGAAGCGGGCGGTGATCAGCGGCGAGGGATCGACGTAACCCGCGGCTACGAGCGACAAGGCCTCGGCAAAATCGCAGCGACGCGATTCCGAGGCCCCAAAGACCCGGATCTGCTTGTAGTGAATCATGTTCGGATCGATCATCGATGCCGAACCGACCGGGTATCCCGAGAACAAGCTCAAACGGCCGCAAGGACGCAGGGCTTTCAGGGCGATTGGGACGAGTTCCGGCACATCCACCGCGAGGATCACGGCATCGAACGCATTGCTGCCATCAAACTCACTCGGCAGAATGACCTTCTCCGCACCCAACGAGCCAGCCAAACGCCGCCGATGCTCCAGCGGTTCGATCATCGTGACCCTGACGCCTGGAACGCGAGCCCGTGCCAGCAACATATGCAGCATCCCGATGGGCCCGGCCCCAAAGATCGCCAGCGACAAGGGCCTTCCAGCCGGGTTAGACCCACCATCCCCGAGTCCCATTTCATGCTGGCCGTTCAGACAGCAACCCATCGGCTCGAGCATCGGGGCCACGTCCAGCTCAATGCTCTCGGGCAGCTTGAACAGGTTGCCGCGGCGAATCGCCTGGGCGGGGATGAGCAGATAATCGGCGAACGAGCCGTCGGTGTGATACCCAATCGTCCGCCGTGACGCGCACAGGTTCTCATGGTTGGCATGACAGAACTCGCACTCGCCGCAAGACACGACGACGCAGATGGCCACCCGCTCGCCCCGTGCATAACCCGTCACGCCCGGCCCCACGACCGCGATCGTCCCCGCCGCCTCATGACCAATCGGGCAACCGATCCGAACATCGCGAGCCTTCGTACCGCGAACGATCCTGATATCGGTACCACAAATGGCCGTCCAGCAAACCCGAACCAGAACCTCGCCTTCCCCCGGTACGGGGCGGGGAAGCCGGCTGAGAACCTGACGCCCAGGAGCCTCGAAAACCAGAGCACGCATCGTGGACATGGTTGACATACCCGCATGGTAGCCGCCCGGTCCCGGCAGAGGCAACCAGGGGGCGACAAGCCCGGGAACGACCCACCAGCGGTTGCTTTCCCCGGGGCATCAGGCCCAGCCCGAATCCTCTCCCCTCACCGACAGGCGATCCGAAAACACCATCCCGTTGATATTCCGAGGTTTCACGCCCTCTTGCGCCTCGCCCGCTTTTGGCCAGGGAACCGCGTTGCGACACCCCCGTCGAATCCGTAGAATACACTCTTCCGCAGGCGAGACACCCAGCGAGCCGCAGGGCAGGAGATCGGCCACAGGAGGAGATGGAAGCCGGCATGAACATGTCCCTGGAGACGCTATCCTGCTCGGACTTGTTCGCCTTCGAGCCTTCGGAAGGCGCTCGCTTTGCCTCGCTCAGGATCCACCGAATTGTCACCTTGACACCCATCGGCGAGAAGGACCTGCTCCGTCTGGTCAGCAGAATCCAGTGGCCCATTGGCTCTCCACTTGCCCAGACCATCGCCGCCGCCCTGCGGGAACGCGACATCCCGCCATCACCTCCCGAGAAACCAGCCAATAACGGCAGCGGCCATTGGCACCCGATTCCCGGCCAGGGCATCGATGGAAGTATCGACGATTTCGACGTGCTGCTGGGCACGGAGCAGTTCATAGAGGACGCAGGTATTCCCATCGCGGAGCCCGCCCGGGCCGCTCTGGCCGACCATCACCGGAACCACTGGGCATCGATCCTGATCGCTGCTTTCCACCACGTCGGAACCCCCAAGGAGATCCGCCGGTCATTGCTGGGGGTGCTCGCCGTCGGGCACGAGGCCCATCCTGAAGTTCTTTCGGATGTCCCCTGCATCGCCGCGCAGGTTGATGCCGACTCGACCTCCAGGGGTGTCGAAGAGCCATGCCCCGAGATCCCCGCGAAAAGTCCCTCCCAAAACGGCAATCAGGACGAATCGGCGAGACAGCCCGGTGCGCCATCCACCCTCACTGCCGAAGAACAGTCCGCGCTCATCCATCAGGTCTCCACGGGCACCGACACCGTAAAACCCCTCGCGACGACTGCTCCGCGGATACACGGAAGATACTCGATCCGGCCGAGGCTTACGCTCAAAAACAGGCACTCTCGACAAGCCGCAATCCTGCTTTGCTTGGCATGCCTGTCCGCCATCGCCGGTATGGCCGCATCGTGTCTCAGCGTGAACACCGACGAGGCCGTCATCGTGCAGCGATTCGGCCACATCGTTGCCGTCTGCGGACCTGGCCTTCACTTCCGACCACTGTGGCCGGTCGAGAAGCTCACTTGGCTTCAACCCGGGTTGATACGAGAGGTCCAGATCGGCTCGCCGACCACTGACCGAGAACCCGCCTCGGCGATAACGGGCGAACGAGTCTCCAGCCTCTTCTTGACCTCGGACGCCGCCGTGCGTGTCTCCGGCCGAGTTGAGTACGCTGTCAATGATCTGGAGACTTTTGTACTCACGGTTGAGGATCCAGATCGTCTGGTCGCCGCAACGGCCGAGGCAGCGCTGGTCGAAAGCCTGGCTGGCTGCTCAATGCTGTGGGCACTCGGCCCAGAACGAGGTGTCTTCTCCACCCGCCTCAAGGACACCCTGCAGCAACGGCTGAACGCACTCGCCGCCGGCATTCGCATCCACGGGCTGATTCTGGACGAGCTGGCCCCGCCGAGAGGAACGACGTCTATCAGTATCACGGACACTTTCCATCGCCTGGCCCTGGCCGAAGCCGACAAGGCCGCCGCCATCCAGAAATCCCTGGCCGAGAAGGAGCGAACCATCGCCGATACCAAGGCCCAAGCGGCAGATCTGGTCAATGCTGCTGAAAGCGAGCGAACGAGGACAGTGGCGGCGGCCAAGGCGCTGGCTCAACGAGTCCAACTTCACCTCCGGGCCTTTCGAGACAATCCCTCCGAAGTTCGCGAGCAGCTGATTCTCAACCTGCTGATCAAGAATGCGTCCGGACGACCGAAGGTTCTGGTCGACCCGGCGCTGAGCGGCAGAATCCAGTTCATGGTCGGAAACAGCGAACCGGCGAACACCCTCGCGCCGCCTTCCCTTCCGGCCGAGACCCAGCCTGCCGCCGCCTCACAACCCCCGGGAGGCAGACCATGACCCCGACGCGACGGCGGAGGCTTCGACTCGCGGCCATGTCGGTAGCGGCGGCCGTCGCGATCTGCCTGCTGGCCCGCACGAGCTTCTTCGCGATTCAGGCAGATCAGGCCGCGGTCGTGTTTCGCTTTGGTTACCCAACCGGACCGTCCGCCCGCGGACCCGGCATCCACGCCAAATGGCCCTGGGAGCAAGTGAAGATCCTCGACCGGCGGGTGCACCTCCTCGTGCTCGAACCGGCCGAGAGATACACCGCTCGACTCGAGCCGATTCTCGTGCAGCCGATCATCTGCTGGCGGGTGGCCGAAGATGCAACCGACACGTTCCTGCGAACCGTGGGAAACGAGGATTCTGCCCGGCAGCGACTGGCCGACCTCGTGTGGGCGAGCCTCGACGCGGAACTGCCCGCCCGGCCACTCAGCCACTGGATGCGAGCCGGCAACCAAGCCCATGCGTCCACCGAGTCAGCCCTGACCCAGACGGTTCAGCAGATCGGCCAAGCCGTCCAGTCGAAAGCACACCATCTCCTCGGCCTCGATGTGCTGGACGTACGACTCCGTCGCATGGCCCAGCAGGACCGTGCAGCCGAGTCGCTGTACCGGCAGGCTAAAGCCACTATCGAGAGCGAAACGGATCGCATTCGACTCACAACCCACTTGTGCCTGGCCGAGATCAAGGCGACGGCCAGAGCCGAGAGCGAACAGATTATCGCCCAGGCCGAATCCAGAGCCGCCGCGATTCGCGAGCAGGGTCACGCCGAGGCCGACAGAATCCACTCGGACGCCCGACGCATGAACCCCGAACTGACCGATCTGATGCGCAAAATCGAAAGCTACCGCAAACTGGTCAACGACCATACGACAATCATCATGACCGGCGATGAGAGCCTCTTCGGCAGGTCACCGGCGGCGTCAGCGCCGGCGAGTACGCAACCGGTTCAGCCCCCTCGCTGACGAGCCATCTCACGGGACCACGCCAGGACCTGATGGCGAGGGAGCGGCAGTGTCGACATCGTTCCCGTACAGACGCTGACCGAGCGGGTCGCGCGGAAGTACCGATGTCTCACCGGTCTTCTCGCGCCACCACCCGGCAAACCTGACCCTGGCCTCGGCCATGTCGGCCGGATTCATCAGGTTCACCGGCCGGCGCCCCAGCGTCACACTCAAAACCTCTTGCTGGATCGACCTGGCTCCGATCAGCAGAGATGCCCCCGGCTTGAGCCGCGAACAGAGATTCTCCCAGCTGTCGCCGTCAAGGATGGGCAAGATACCCCCCTGCCCGACCACATCGCCGCCCGGAGAAGGCAGGGAGTACGCGGCCTCCACCAGCACATCCATCGGCTTCAAGCCGGCGGCGGCGGCCGGTGAGTCGGCGGCCACCTCGGTCACCATCAAACCACCCTGAATCTGGCTGATGGTCAGGGGCGACGCGCCCAGCATGACTCCGGGTACGGGCAGGAAGCTCGCTCCCTCCAACGTCTTGGCAGGTTCCGCCTTGATGGTCAACTGCAGCTTTCGCTCCGGGAGACACCGCAGCAGACGAATCCTCGCCGTCGTCCCCGCCCCACGCCGCTTCACATGCCAGGTGAACCGCTCGATCTTCTCAGTCGGCACCCCGACCGGCTGAACCGCCACGGGCGGAACAACCGCCGGAAGTCCCCCCCCAACGCCGGCAACCTGGGCAGGAGCCCCACCTGCAAGAAACCACGCAACCGGCTTGCCGTCGAACTCGACGATCAGATCGCCGTCACGAACACCCGCCTTCTCCGCCGGTTGCCCCTTGAGAGCCTCGTTGACGTAAACGCAATCACCACTGCGGCCAGTGGCAGGATCCACCACGCCGCTGACCGCCATCAATCTGATTCCCAGAAAGGCCTCTTCCCCAGCCTGCAGTCGAGTCAGGTACATCTGCTCGATCACATGCCGCAAACGGAGCTTCTTCTCGTGCCCATGGATCTGACGGTACTTGGCTACCAGCGCGTCGAGCACGGAAGCGTCGAGCCGGGCCAGCTGAACAGTGGTCCGATCACGAACCGCATAGCTCGGATGGTCCAGTCGGTCAATGAGCGAGGAGAGAACGGAGGCAGAAACCGCGGGAGCCGATGAGGTCGCGGGCCGGGACGCCGGCACGCCAGGCGAGTCGCCTACCCCTCCGTTGGCCGCCAAGAGAAGCCAGAAGACCAGCCACGCCGTCATGAGCGATCCGCCCCTCAAGCCCGGGCCAGCTCGATCAGCCGCTCGGCGTTCGTCCGTAGCCAAGCCACTTTCCGGCCGATCATCCGCAAGAACCGGAAACCCTCGATCCGCCCAAAGGAACCCGTAGCCGCGATCGGCATGACCGCTTCGGCGATGAGGGCTTCGATCATCAGCCACGGGACCGCCTCGTACTGGACCATCGCCCCGTCGCAGGTTCTCTCGTAGCCATGGCGGAATTGACGGAATCGGCTTTCATCCAGCTCCGGAGGCCATTGCCGCGGATCAACGGGCCCGCCAATGATCGAGAACTGAAGCAGACCGTTCGCCAGGTCGGTCACCGACGGCAGGAGGTGCAGAGAATCATAGTCGATCACCGCCGCCACACGGCCCTCGGCGAACAACATGTTGCCCGGATGCCAATCGGCGTGAACGATCTGCACCGGCCAAGAGTAGAAGCCCGAATCATTCACCCGCTGGGCGGCATCCTCGTAAGCGTCGAACAATTGCCCAACGGTGGACAGAAGCTCCGATTCCCGACCGACCACGCTGTCATCCTTGCCGACGCTGGCCGGAACACCATTCAGGTTGCTGCGAACCAGATTGGAGTCGTGATACCCGCGCCGGGCGGGCTCCCAATCCGAGTGGTAGTCCGCCAACAGATTGTGAAACTCGCCCAGTAGCCGACCGGCGTCGGCCGTACAGTGCCGCGAATGGTCGTAAGGACCGCCAGGCACATAGGCGAAGAGCTCGTAAATGAGCTCGTCGAGAATGACCATCGTGCCCGAACCGTCCTTGACCGGCACCAGGGCCGGAACGGGAAACCCCCGCTCCGCCAGGAAGCGCTGCACCGAATGGGCAAAGGCCACCTTGAGCGGATGATCCCGCCCCCGAGCCCGCCGCTTGAGCAGGAAACGACCGTGGTCCGCGGTGATGATCACCTTGGGCGAGCGACGGGAACCCTTGAGCTGCTTGTCGAGCCGGGTGATCGTGCCCAGGTCGTAGCGGGATAAGACCGCCGACAGCTCCTCGGGCTGAAAATCCGCACGCAACCGACTTGGCACACCCGCCTCCCTCAGGCCCTGTTGACCTCGTTGATCAGCAGCCGCAACCGGCCCACGCTTTTGCGGTCAAACGCCAGCGCAAGCCGGGCTTTGTCCGGCAACTCGTCGTTTTCGCCTTCGATCGGGCCAGCATGCTGCTCGATCCGGCCGCCCGTCATGATCCCGCTGAAGGTGTCATTGAGCCGCTCAAGAGCGTCCGCGGACAAAGGCGAGTTCAAACGCATCACGAAGAGGTCGTTGACGTACCGCGATGAATGGTAACGCCGGTAGAACTGGATGATCTCCTGCACCGCCGTGCCCGCATCGTCGGTCAGCTTGAACAGGTTCATATCCTCGGGTGAAATCATGTTGGTGCGCAACAGCTCCGCGGCCACATACGTCCGCCAGTGCTGCCAGTAGAAGCCACCCGGGGCATCGATCATGACGATCGGAATCGGTGCGCTCTTGCCGGTCTGGACCAGCGTCAAAGCCTCGAAGCCCTCGTCCTGCGTGCCGAATCCGCCAGGAAACAAGACGACGGCGGAAGCCTCTTTCATGAACACCAGCTTGCGAGTGAAAAAGTACTTGAAGTTCACCAGCTTGGCATCGTCGGCGATCACCGGGTTGGTCTTCTGCTCAAACGGCAGGCGAATGGCTACCCCGAAACTGGCATCCCGACCGGCCCCGTCGTGGCCGGCACGCATGATGCCATCCCCCGCACCGGTAATCACCATCCAGTCGTTCTCCCGCATCCCGCGCGCAAATCTGTCCGCCTGGAGGTACTCAGGATGATCCGGCGGCGTGCGGCTCGAACCGAAAATCGTCACCTTGCGGATCTGAGCGTACGGGGCAAAGATCTTGAACGCATAACGCAGCTCCTTGACCGCACTGTTCAGCAACTTCAACTCGCCGCGCCCCGTGCCGTCCGCCGCAAGCCGGCATATCGTCACCATCATGTCGGCGAGAAGATCCTGGTCCGGACTGTCCGCGAACTGCTTGAGAAACGCCTCGATCGCCCGCTGCCGTTCGGGATGACCGGTCGTCTTCAATGATCGACTATGCGTGTCCGCCATACACTCCTCTGCCTTCACGACACGGCTGAACCACGAGTATACCACGGCCATGGCGCGATAACCACAATCGGAGGAAAGCCGACACCGAAATAATCTGAGCGGCAGGCCATCGGGCGCGGAGAGGTCAACGGTTCTCAAGAGCCTCGATCAGAGCCCGGGCTCCGGCCAAGTGGTCCCGATACCAGTCCGGCCCCAGCTGGCCAGCCACCGGATCGACGGCAGCCCGGGCAAACGCTTCTTGATGCCCGGTGTCGCGCGCCTCATTGAGCCATAGCAGAGAAAAACTCAAGACGCCCGCGTATAGAAAGCTGGCCGCGACGACGGGAAGAAACGCACGGCTCACCACAGCGAGGCTAAACCGCCCCTGCCGGTACCGTCGTATGTTCAGTAGAATCCATAAAGTTGCTAAAAGAATTAAAAAGAGGGAGACCATAAGCCCGGCGGCACGAAACTCGCGCACCCACAGGGGCGGCCGCCATGGAGCACCCCCACCGACGATGCCGCGAACCAGCAACAGGGCCAGCAGCAAAACCACACCCACAACGTACACCCCCTTCAGCGACCATCCGTACCGGCGCTCCTCCTCCACCACGCCGGCAGAGACGTACGCGACCATACCGAGGAGAATCACCGTCAGCCCGGGAAACAGAGCCACACCAACCACCGAGGGGGCGGACAACAGCCAGGAAAAGTCGATCTCCGCAAGCGACAGAAACAGCAACATCGCCAGCAGCGGCAGAACCGGCAGGGCGGCCACACGCCAGCACCTCCATCGGCCGCCCGGCCACTTCAACTCGACGTCCGGCGGCATCCGCGTGGCAGCGACCACAATACCGACTAGAACGAGCAGCACCAGAAGGGTCAGACAACACGCCAGCGCCAACACAGAAGAAACCAGCGAAACCATGACCCGATGATGCTCACATCGGGCCAGCAGGACATGCATGGACGCTCCCATCCAGGGCAGCATGCCCACCCCGCCCGTGTCCACAACCTCGTGCCACGCGTCACCCAGAGCGGCCGCTTTGACCGCCTCCACATCGCAACGTCGTGCGTCCATGACCGGCGGCAACGGGCGATCCAGTGTTCCGCCCGCCGGGCCTGAGCCTGTCCCGGCCGCCGCACGATCCCGGGCTAGTTCCCGGCACGCCGAGGCGGTCAGCTCCGACGCCAGCAGCAACGTGCCCGGCGACGGCGAATCCAGCGCCACGTCGGTCGCTAGCCGAACAAGGACTGCATGGGCGCGAACCGCATCGGCCGCGCGCCCGGTCTCACGCCAGGCCGAAGCCCTGGCAATCAGCAACCGGGCCAGCTCCCGAAATACCCTGTCGTGAAACTGCTGAAGCCACGTGCAACTCTCCCAAGCCACAACCGCCGCCCGCCGCCGCGACACGCCTTCCCGTCCAAGAGCCTCCTCAACAACCTGACGCTGACGGAGAACATGGAGGCGGACAGGAGACGCCGAGGAGACTCTCGAGAGCCCCGCCAGCAAGGTCTCGTCGCTCCCCTGTCCCGACCGCAGCAGAAGAAGCAGGTCCAGATAATCGTACAGGCCGTTGTCCGCATCACTTCGACGGAAGCTGTCCAGCGTCGACGGCGTGCCGCCACGCAGGCTCACCTCCTCGAACGCCCGTCGAACCGCGTTGATCTCAGGCCGCCGTGCGATAGCGCTGGCAATGGTGCCAGGAGGAATCCGGTCGGCGTACTTCGCCATCCAGGGAACCGCCGCTTCAAGCCCCGGCACCATCTCGACAACCTGCCTGCAAATGATCTCGACGGCCGGCAGACAGCAAAGCAACAGGAAGACGCCTATCCCCCCACACACCCAAGGCGAACGGGAGAAACGTCTCCCGGTAGGACGTGCTGCAGAAGACTCCTTCTTGTGGCGCTTGCCGTGGCTGATGGGTTATCCCCGCACTTGTGCGATCAGTTCAATCTCCACCGCCGCATCGAGGGGAAGCTCGGCGGCCCCGACCGCGGCCCGGACATGCCGACCGGCCTCGCCGAAAACCGCCACCAGGAAGTCGCTCGCTCCGTTGGCAACCTTCGCCTGATCAGTGAAGCCCGGCCCGCTGTTCACGAATACACCGAGCCGAACGATGCGAACCATGTTGTCCAGCCCACCCAGGGCGGCCGCAATCTGAGCCAGCCCGTTCAGTGCGGCAACCTTGGCTCCTTCCGCCGCCTCCTCGATGGTCACGGCCGTGCCCACTTTGCCTCGGGCAACCAAAGTGCCCGCTCGCGTCGGGAGCTGCCCACTGACGAAAACCAGATCGCCGGCTCGCACGCAGGGAACATAGGAGCCCACCGGCTTGGGAGCCTCAGGCAAAGTCAGTCCCAGTTCCCTCAATCGCTCGTTGACGTTGCCCACCGTTCACTCCTCACAGCTCGGCCTGGGGTTCATCACCCTCGGATTCCTCGTCCGGCTCTTCCACATCGTCGGCCCGCCCCAGCTTCACCTCGCCGATCTCAATCGCCTGAATCCGACGAGCGAACTCGTCCTGATCTTCTTCCTCATCCGCCAGGCCCGGGGCGGGGACGTTCCCGTCGCCTGCCTCGACCGCCAGCCCTGCATCCGCAAAGGACGCCTCTCCACCTTCCTGCCCGCCCCCGCCACCCGCTGAGCTCTCCTCCTGCTCAACCAGGCGGTCCGGATCGGTGATCGGCGTCGCGTCCACGAGGTGAACCAGGATCGGCCCAAACCGGTCATTCTGTTCGATTCGCACCCGCTTCTGCCGGATCAGCTCGAGCAGAGCTAGGAACAAGCCGATCATCTCGCTTCGCGTACGGCCCTCGAAGATCTGCTCGAAATAAAGCGACTTCCCTTCCCGCAACAGTCGATCGGCGATGTCCACCGCGTGAAGCGCAATCGGCGTATCGTCGTACTTGACCTCGTGGAACGTCCGTTGACTGCCAACCGAGGTCATCAGCTTGTTGAAGGCCGCCAGCAGGTCCCAGACCTGAACGTCCTCAATGTCAACCTGCTGCTCCTCGCCAGGCAACTCGACCGGCGGCCGACCGAATCGCCGGGCATGGAACTCCGCCCGCTGCGACAGGGCACCCGCCGCATCACGGAAACAACGATAGGCCAGCAACTGCCTGACCAGATCGGCCCGCGGATCCAGCGCCTCGTCGCCCTCAGCCTCCTCGGGCAATACCCGCGGCAGCAGCATCCGCGACTTGATCTCCATCAGCGTCGCCGCCAAGACCAGAAACTCCCCCACGGCCTCCGGGTCCAGGACCTCCAGGACCCGTACGTACTCCAGGTACTGCTCCAAGATCCGCGCAATCGGAATATCGTAGATGTCCACCTCTTCGCGGCGAATGAGATACAGGAGCAGATCCATCGGGCCGCTGTAGGTGTCCAGTTGTACTCGGTAGTCCTCCATCGGGACACATTCTAACGACCAGGTCGCCACCATGCCATGGATGACTCGCGGCCAACGGGTTAGCATGTGCCCATGCCAGTCCTGAGACTCAGTAACATCGGCTTCCGTCGCGGCGAGCGGCAAATCCTCTCCAGCGTCTCCTGGACGATCGAGCCCGGCCAGCACTGGGCCCTGTTGGGCGCGAACGGCTCCGGTAAAACCACCCTCCTCAAGATCGTCACCGGCTACGAATGGGTCAGCGAGGGCTCCGTCGAGGCCCTCGGGCAGCTCTTCGGCGAATGCGATCTCCGCACCCTTCGCAAGTCCATTGGATGGGTCAGCTCGGCCCTGGTCCACACCTTCCCAGGCAGAGACACCGCCGAAAGCGTGGTTCTCTCCGGTCTGGAAGCATCGATCGGACTGTACCGGGATTTCACCGCGGAGGAATCCAACCGGGCCCGCCATACCCTCGCCCTCATGGGCGCCGAGCACCTGGCCGAACAGCCCTACGAACTGATGTCACAAGGCGAGCAACAGCGGGTCCTCATCGCTCGAGCCCTGGTCAACCAGCCCACCCTGCTGATCCTCGACGAGCCCTGCGCCGGCCTCGACCCGGCCGCCCGCAACCACTTCCTGTTCGATGTCGGCCAGCTCGCCCAGCGTCCTCAGGCCCCTACCCTGATCGTCGTCACCCACCACATCGAGGAGATCCACCCCTGGATCACCCATGTGCTCGTCCTCAAGGAGGGCCGGGTCCTCGCCACCGGGCCGAAAGAGACCGTCCTCACCTCCGCTCATCTCTCCACAGCCTTCAGCTTCGATTGCCATGTCCGCCAGGACGGGAGACTGTTCTACCTTGCCGGGCCGGCGTAAGAGCACCGGGGGCGCATGCATGATCCGCCCTCTTCGCCAGCCTGTCACCGCCTTCGCCTTCCCCATAGCATGACCAGCCCGGCGGCGAGAGCCATCACCGAGGCCGGCTCGGGCACGGCATGGGTCGAGGCCAAGGCCTGGATGCCGGTGGAGCCGGCGATGCCGAAGCGGCGGTGCTCCGTGCCGTCACGCCCATAGACAATGACCTGCTTGTAGTCCCGCGACACGTGAAGGCTGACGTAGGTCTCCTCGCCGATCGCGGCCAGCCCCTTTGCGGCATAGACGGCATCGGCATCCTCCATGCTGAATCGATCTCGAATGACGCCTGTCAGAGGATCAAGTCCGAGAATCTGGGTCTGAGCGAAAGAACCGACGGGGTGGGCAATGGCCAGCAGCCGATTCCTGGGCCCGAACTCGCCCAAGTCGGCGTCGATCATGAGGTTCGACTCGGCGGGATTGGCCTTGTGGAAATCAATCGCCCGCACAAAGGCCCCGGTTGCCAGATCGTACACCTCGATGTCGTTGTGACTCGAACGCCAATCGTTGGTGTAAAGACAGTCGCCCATCGTCGCCAGGCCGGAGCGATAGGGATTGTCGGGCAGATGGTACTGGCCGACGACGGCGCCGGTGTCCGGGTTCAGCTTGTAGACCGTGCTGTACACAGCCGAGGGACCGGGCAAGTAATACAGATGGCTCCCATCAAAGGCCAGCCCGGCGTTCTGGTTCGGCGAGGCGGGAGGGGCATAGGAGTTCAACACCGCACCGGTCTGCGGATCGAGCTCTGTGATCTTCGAAGAACCCCAGATGCTGCAATGCGTGGCGAAGAGACGGTCGCCCCCGCGGCTCTCCGCCGAGGCAACGAACAAAACCCCCGCCCATATGACGAGACTGAGCCTTCGCATATCGAACCTCGCGATGATCGGGACAGCACGGACACCCCCCCAGGAATCCAGCAGCCAGGATGGCGCCGCGAGTTGGCCTGACCATCGCAAGATACCCGATCCCGCCGGCCCAGGCAAGCGTCGGCTATTGCATCCTGATCGTGGCTTGTCCCACAATGACCAGAACAGGACGACCCGAGACGGGATCGAGCACCACAACCTGGCTTGACTGGCCTCGACAAGCTCGACCTACCGCCTTGGACGGCCACCGATCCCGAAAGAACCGAGGGCAACTCGCCGAAATACGAGACCCGAATGTGGCAGATTGGAGGTACAAACCATTGTAGGCGAAACGCGTCACAGCTAGCCGGGTGCCGTGCGCAGAGGGGTCAGGAAGTCCAACAGACTGCCGCCCGCACCGTGGCGCAGACGGCATTCGATCCCTCGCGGGTCCTGTGGCGGCTCCAACGCGTTGCCTGCCACTCAGAGCCCCCGGCCGCTTCCCAGGCTTCCACAGCGCGCCAACCGCCGGACCGACCATCACGCTACTCGCCCGCGAACGCATGCCGGGCAATGACATGATCCTGGTAGGGCTCTTCCAGCTCGCAGAAGTACCCACTCCAACCCCACACGCGAACAATCAGGTCTCGGTGTCGCTCAGGATGGCTTTTCGCATCGCGAAGCGTCGCAGCGCTCACCGTGTTCAACTGCAGTTGCTGGCAACCCAGTTCGGCTGCGACGTGAACGAGCAAGGCGACCTTCTCGATCGAGTCGGGACTGCGAAAGACCGCATCCGCAAGCTCCAGCGTGATCGGGCCGCCGTTGCAGATCCGTCGGTAGTCGATCTTGCCGAAGCTCTGAAGAACACTGATCGGCCCACGGATGGCCACCCCTTGCGATGGAGCCAGATTCGCCCCGAAATACTCGCCAGCTCGCCGACCGTCAGCGGTCGCACCCACCACCGGCTCGGGCATCCCCTCGTGACCCGTGGCCAGCCAAACGTAGTACATGGCCGAACCAGTGCCCGGCCTAACCTTCCCGCCCCGCCCGTTGCCGGATAGCGATTCGCAGGCGTCGGCCAGACGATCGAACAAAACGACCAGCATGCGGTCGGCCCGGTCGTCGTGGTTGCCCACCTTCGGCCCTTCACCCGCGAGCTTGGCCCGCAGTGGCTCGTCATCCAGGTCAGCGGGTTGGCCGCGTCAGAGCCGTCTCGCTTCACGCCGCCAAGCATCAGCGACTGACCGTTGTCACCCTGCTGGACGCCGGGATATAGATCCGAATCACGGTTCAGCGAGATAAAGAACTCCTCGAGCAGTGCCTCGGCCGCCCCGCCATCCAACACGCCGGTCTTGAGGTCTGCCTCCAGGTAGGGCCATAGGTACTGATCCAGCCGGCCCAGACCCACATGGTAATGCCCGCTCAGCCAAACCACCGCATGCAGCAACCGAAGTGCCTGCAGCGCCTCGTGGAACGTCCGCGGCGGATTCGCCGGAACCCATTCCAGCAGCTCGGCAACATCCCGCCGGCCGAGATCACGCGCCGCCAGAGCATATCGGCCGGCCAAGGCCAGCACACCGTCGATCGCCTCGACGGCCGCATCGAGAAACTCCACCGCCTCGCCATCCCCGGCCCGGATCACCCGGTCCCGGATCACCAGAGCCAGCCGCCGCCGCCCCAGTAACCCCTCGGACAGAACCATGCCCCAGTCGGCGCAGATATTGCTGATCGGACCTAGCTCGTGAAGCGTGTGCCCCGAAATCAGCCGCTGCCAGTCCTCCGGCTGGTAAACCGGCGGAATCCGCGGCGTCGTTCGCGTAAAGACAATTCGCTGGTCCGACTCGATGACCGGATGTTGCGCCTCACACATCCGACGGGTCAGTCGAGCTGAACGCCGCATCCACGACAGCCCCTCGGCATCGCATTCGGAAACCAGGTCCGGCAGCTGGGCTTGGCGATGACCGGTTTGTTGACGCTCGCGCACCTGATCGCGCATCCGCAGCAGTCGTGCGTCCATGGTCGCTCCCTATCCGCCGACAAACCCCGTTCAGAACAGAACCTGACCCGACGGCCTTCCACAGCCTCTCGCAGTTCGCTGACCCGCTGCTCAGCCGGACCCTCCTCTAGTCTATCAGCCCGGACCCAACAAGGAATTGAGCCCCTGCGTATTCTTCTTGAGATTCTTTGCGCTCTCCGTCGTCGCTTGGCGGCGATAGCCACACGGCGTCTGGCCCGTCAGTCGCTTGAAAAGCACACTCATATACTCCGGATGCACGAAACCGGCGAGTCGTGCGATCGCCGCCAGGGAGAGATCCGTCTCGGCCAGCAGTTGCTTCACCCGCTTTAGCCGGACGAGCCGGATCTCCGCCTGGGGCGACCGGCCAAGGTACCTTCGGAACCCCCGTTCCAGCAGGCTTCGAGAAACCGCAATGTGCCGCAGAACCTGCTCAACCCGCAGACCACCGCAGGCCCGCTCGCGAATGAAACTCACTGCGGCCGCCACGTCCGGATCGTCAATCCGCAATACGTCGGTCGACTGGCGAGTGATAACCCCAAGAGGCTCGATCCGTCGCTCCTGAACGGCCATGGTCAGCGCGATCGCCCTCTTCACCGACGCCCTGCTGAAGTGGGAACCCGGTAAGGTGAAGATCGTGGCCATGGACGCCCTGCCCGCCCAGCTACCCTACGTTCGCAAGGGCGTCGTCGCACGGCTCTTCGCTCAGCAAACGTATCAGTGGGGCTACCGCTCCATCGAGATCCTGACCGACAAGGTCGTGCTCCACAAGGACCCTCCGTCGGCCATCGAGTACTCCCCGCTCCTGCCGGTGGACAAGAACAACGCCGAGCAGTTCGAGACAAACTGGAAGAAATGGCTCCGCCAATGAGCAGCGTACGCACCGGCAGGGTGTTCGACATCCGGGAGTTCACCATCCATGATGGCCCGGGCATTCGCACCACCGTCTTCCTCAAGAGCTGCCCGCTACGGTGCACGTGGTGCCACAACCCCGAGGGGCTCTCCCCCGAACCGCAGGTGCTGCGCAGCCCGGCCGGAGAGCGCGAAGTGGGCCAGATGTACCGCTCGACCGATCTCGCGGAACGGCTCAACCGCCAGGCACCGGTGCTCCGCGATCACGGCGGCGTGACGTTCTCCGGAGGCGAGCCGCTGGCTCAGGCCGCATTCGTCGCCGAGGTCATCGACGCACTCGATCGGCTTCATGTCGTCCTGGACACGTCCGGTTACGCGAACCGAGAGGATTTCCGCCTCGTGGCCGCCAGGTGCAATCTGGTCCTTTTCGACCTGAAGCTGATCGATGGCGCCCGACATGCCCGCTGGACCGGCGCCGGCAACGAAGTCATTCTCGACAACCTCCGGATCTTGAGCGGCATGGGCATTCCGTACATCATCCGCGTCCCCCTGGTCCCCGGCGTGACCGACACGGAAGATAACCTGTCCAGCATTGCCCGACACGTCAGCGGATTGCCCGGACTCCTCCGCGCGGAACTGCTTCCCTATAACCGGGCTGCGGGTGGCAAGTACGCCGCATGCGGCATGCGGTTCTGTCCCGGGTTCGACGAGTCTCAGGAACCCAGGTCCACCACCGCGTGCTTCGAGGCCGCAGGCGTCGAGGCGCGAGTCCTGTAGAGCAGCCTCCTTCCGGCGAGCAAGCCCCAGGCGGCGAATGCGGCACAAACCCGCTTGTGCCCGCCCCTTCGGTTCAGCAGGGAAAACGAGGGCTCATCGGGATGCCGCGCCTTTGCCTGCCGCCGCTGACAGCTCTAACATGCTCAGGTATGGCCAAGGCCGGAGATCCACGTCCACTCTCCCAACAGGACAAACATCGTCTCATCGACTGGGACCGACGGTTTGTCTGGCATCCGTTCACCCAGCACAGCCTCTGGAATGCCGTGGACCCGCTCGTCATCATCGCAGCCGACGGAGATTACGTCATCGATACCGACGGGAACCGCTACCTCGACGGACACTCGAGCCTGTGGTGCAACATCCACGGGCACCGTCGGGCGGAGATCGACCGGGCCATCATCGAGCAGGTGGGCAGGGTCGCCCATTCCACCCAGCTAGGCCTCGCATCCCCACCGGCCATCGAACTCGCCAAACGCCTCGTGGACATCGCTCCGATAGGACTCACCAAGGTCTTCTACTCCGATGACGGCTCCACCAGCCTGGAGGTCGCCTGCAAGCTCGCCTTCGCCTACTGGCAGCATCGTGACCGGCCGGAACGCCGGCTGTTCATCGCCCTGAAAGAGGCTTATCACGGCGACACCATCGGCTCGGTGAGCCTGGGCGGCATCGACCTGTTCCACCGCGCCTACCAACCCCTGCTGTTCCAGACCCTCTTCGCCCCCTCACCCTACTGCTACCGCTGTCCACTGGGCAGGTCGCACGAGACCTGCGGCTTGGCTTGTGCCGACGTCGTGGGGACCATGCTGGAGGAGTATCCCGGCCAGGTCGCGGCCGTGGTGATCGAGCCGCTCGTCCAGTGCGCCGGCGGCATCATCACCGCGCCGCCAGGCTTCCTCACCCAGATCCACAACCTGTGCCGCAAGCACGGCACTCTACTGATCGCCGATGAAGTGGCCACCGGCTTTGGCCGGACAGGCCGCATGTTCGCCGTGCAACATGAGCAGGTGACCCCGGACTTGATGTGCCTGTCCAAGGGACTCACCGGTGGCTACCTGCCCCTGGGCGCAACGCTGGCGACCGAGGAGATCTACCAGACCTTTCTCGGCCCCATCGACTCGGGCCGGACCTTCTACCACGGACACACGTTCACGGGTAACCCCCTGGGCTGCGCCGCCGCTCTGGCCTCGCTGAACCTCTTCGAATCCGATGAAACGCTGCAGCGACTCAAACTCAGGATCGCCTGCATCGCCTCACACCTGGCCCGGCTGGCAGACAACCCGCATGTCGGCGACGTCCGCCAGCGCGGCATGATCGCCGGCGTGGAACTCGTCCGCGACAAGACCACCCGCGAGAGCTACCCCTACGGCCTGCAGGTCGGCGCCCACGTCTGCCTCCACGCCCGGCAATACGGCGTCATTCTCCGGCCCTTGGCCGATACGATCGTCATCTTGCCTCCCTTGGCCATCTCCCTCCCCAACCTCGAACACCTGCTGCTCACGATCGAGCGATGCATCGACGAGACTGTCCCCCGCATCCGGAACGGCGCTCGCCCAGACGGCCCCGGTAGCGACGGGCTGGAATGAGCCCTTGGCATCAACGAGCCACCCGCGTACATTGATGGACGTCCGAATCGAAAGGACAGAAGGAGTTCCCAGTCATGCCTGAAAAGAAGCGCGTCGCCCTGGTCACGGGCGGGTCGAGGGGAATCGGCCGAGGCATCTGCCTGGCCCTGGCCCAGGACGGATTCGCCGTCGTCGTCAACTACAACAGCAACAGTGACGCCGCTCTCCACACCAAGCATATGATCGAGCAGATGGGCGGCACAGCCGAGATCTGCCAGGCGGATATCACAACCGTCGAACACCGCGAATTGCTGGTCGATCACTGCATGGAAACATTCGGCCGCCTCGACGTCCTGGTCAACAACGCGGGCATCGCCCCGCCTGAGCGACGCGACCTGCTGGAAATGACCGAGGCGAGTTACGACCTGGTCATGGCCACCAATCTCCGGGCCCCTTTCTTCCTCGCCCAACGGGTCGCCCGCCTCATGATCGAACAGAGAAAGAACCGCTCCATCCCCGCCGCCTCGATCATCAATGTCTCCTCGGTCAGCGCCTACGCCGCCAGCATCAACCGGGGCGAGTACTGCATCAGCAAGGCAGGCCTCTCCATGATCACCACCCTCCTGGCCGTCCGACTGGCCGAAGAAGGAATCAACGTCTACGAGATCCGCCCAGGCATCATCGCCACGGACATGACCGCAGGTGTCAAGGAAAAGTACGACCGCCTGATCAGAGAGGGCTTCACGCCAATCCGCCGGTGGGGCCAGCCCGCCGATGTCGGCAAGGCCGTGGCCATGCTCGCTCGAGGCGACCTGCCCTTCTCGACCGGCGAGGTGATCAACGTCGACGGCGGCTACGCCTTGCGGTACTTCTGACGAAAGGAGGCGGGCCATTTCCACCCTGAACATCAAACCCGCCCCATCCTGCCGATGGGACGCAGTCGCGCTGGGCGAAATCATGCTTCGGCTCGATCCGGGCGAAGAACGCATTCGCACCACACGCCAATTCCGAATCTGGGAAGGAGGCGGCGAGTACAACGTGGCCCGCGGACTCCGGCGATGCTTCGGACTGAGAACGGCCGTGGTGACGGCCATCGCCGATAACGAGGTCGGACGGTTGCTGGAAGACTGCATCCTCCAGGGCGGCGTGGACATGTCCCACGTCAAGTGGGTGAAATTCGACGGAGTCGGACGAAAAGTCCGCAACGGACTCAACTTCACCGAGCGGGGGTTCGGTGTCCGGGCGGCAAAGGGCTGCTCGGACCGCGGCCATACCGCCGCCTCACAGCTCAAGGTCGGCGACATCGACTTCAAGAGCATCTTCGTACAGGAGGGAGCCCGCTGGCTCCATTGCGGCGGCATCTTCGCCGCACTATCCGAGACGACCCAAGCCGTGGCCAAAGAGGCAATGATCGCGGCCAAGGAGGCCGGTACCATCGTCTCCTACGATCTCAACTACCGCCCGTCGCTTTGGCAGGACATCGGCGGAAAGGCCAGGGCCCAGCAGGTCAATCAGGAACTGGCCAGGTATGTCGACGTCATGATCGGTAACGAGGAAGACTTCAGCGCCGCACTGGGTTTCGAAGTACCAGGCCTGGACGAGCAACTCGCGGAACTCGATCCTCGTCACTTCAAGACCATGATCACCAAGGCGGTCGCCAAGTATCCGAACTTCAAAGCAGTCGCCACCACCCTGCGCCACGCCAGAACGGCCACCATCAACGACTGGGGCGCGATTCTGTTCCTCGACGGCAAATTCTACGAGGCCCCCCAACGCCCTAATCTCGAAATCCTCGACCGGGTGGGCGGCGGCGACAGCTTCGCCAGCGGACTGATCTACGGCTTCCTGGCCGGCAAATCACCCGAACAGTGTGTCAACTGCGGGGCAGCCCACGGAGCCCTGGCCATGACCACGCCGGGAGACACCAGCATGGCAACACTCGACGAGGTCGAGAGGGTCATGAAAGGCGGGACCGCTCGGGTAGCCCGTTAGCAGATCACCAGAGGCTCCAAACGCCGTCGATGAGGCCGCTTGAACCCCCTCCGGCCCCAGGTCCCGTTCGAGTCAGGTGTTGGCCAGGCGGTGAAGCGTGGCAAAGTACTTCTGAGCCTCGAGGGCGTCTGCCACCCGACACTCAAACGTCTGCGGATCCACTCTCCGAACATGCGGCACCGCTTCACAAGCGTGCAAACCTTCCCAGTTGCGAAACCGAATCCTCAGCGCGGCCGGAAAACCGGGCTTGAGGGGCGGGATCGACTCAGCGTCAAGCACCGCTTTGGCCGCCGTGCGGCGAATCTCGTCTCGAACCTGCTGTATCGGACGCATGCGGGCGGCATTGGGACCCCAGCCCGTCTTCGTCATCACCGTGTACACGCCCTGGGGAAGCTCCTCCTTGACCTGGGCCACAAGCTTGTCGTCGCCGGTCACCATGACGACGGGAACGCCAAAATGACCGGCAAAGGTCGCAGCCCACCCGGTCTCGCCCAGGGGCTTGTCGTTGACCTCCAGGGCCATCACATTGCTCGACCAGGTGTGAGCCAGCGTCCCCCCGGCCGTCGTCGCCCGCGCGTGGTAGCCGATGAGCAATACAACGTCGAAGGTCTCGTCGATCCCTTCAACCATGCTCCGGAGAGGTCCCCATCCACTGATCAGCTCCGCGAAAGGATGAAGCCGCTCCAATTCAATATTCGTACCCGCACCATGGGAGTCCTTGACCACAATCCGCTTGGCCCCCGCTTCAACCGCCCCTTCGACGGCCGCGTTCACCTCTTCCACCATCCAGCCACATGCTCGCTTGTAGTCCGCACCATCCGCGGACCAATGGGTCTGGGCCATCACCCCACAAATGCCCTCAATATCAGCCGAAATGAACACGTTCACAGCCAATCTCCTGCCGGAACAACCATCCCATCCAACCGCGATCCGGGCCCGTAAGACTACTGAGCCGCCCCGCCAGGGTCAACCTCGCCCCGGGCGTACCCCCAAGCCCACCACAGGTCTAAAATAGGATGTCAAGGAGGTGTCCCATGCGGATCGAACTCACCGCCGCCGAATGTGACGTCCTGTCCGATCTGGTGGAGCAGAAGATCTCCGCACTCGGACCCGAGATCCACCACACCAGTACCAGCCGATTCCGGGAGTACCTCAAGGAGTACCGGCAACGACTGGAAGGGCTGCTTCCACGCCTGCGAAACGAGGAACTCGCCGAGACCACGGCGCCGCCCTGATCGGCCTCTCCTCGCGGCACGAAGACGCCACCCTCGGATGCTCAGACGCAACCCCGTGCGTCCGATGGGAAAATGCTGCAGAGCGGGCCGTCGGTAAACCCGCCCCCGCGCCAGCTTCCTGCGAGATGCCGACCGGGCGAGCAGCCCCGTTGTTCGAGCCGACGTGTTCCCGCTACAATGCTCCACCTGGGGGCCACCCGAGTGTGACCTCGCTCCAAACGCCTTTCATGGGAGTCCATATGCGCTTACGTTCGACGCTGATGATCCTGATCCTCGCCGCAACGCCGGCAGCTTCGCCCGTCCTCGGACTCGATGTGGGCGACCCGGCCCCCCCCCTGCAGATCACGGAGTGGGTGGCCGGCAAGGCCGTCGACCTCAAGACCGGCAAGGGCAAAACCGTCTATGTCCTCGAGTTCTGGGCCACTTGGTGCGGCCCGTGCAAGATGAGCATCCCGCATCTCACCCAACTGCAAGCCAAATACAAGGACAAGGAGGTGGTCATTATCGGAATCAGCGACGAGCCGCCCGGTACCATCAGGCCTTTCATGAAGAACATGGGCGACAAGATGGTCTACACCGTCGCTGCCGACAAGGCCGGCACAACCATGCGGACCTACCTGGGAGGCTTTGGCGTTAACGGCATCCCCTACGCATGCATCGTCGACAAAAGTGGCACAATCGTGTGGCACGGTTCGCCTTTCGAGGAACTCGACGACACACTGGAACAGGTGGTCAACGGTAAGTTCGACGTGGAGGCCGCGAAACGCAGCGCCAAGGCAGTCAAGATGCTCGACACCTACTTCGGTACCCTCATCAAGGCTTCCGAGACCTCAAACACCAAGGACAAGGACAAACTGGCCTCGGACGCACGCAAGACGGGCGACGAAATCCTCAAGCTGGCCGACAAGAACCCCAAGGTGCTCTCGATCCTCGCCCTCAACATCCTCCTGCACCCGCAGCTCAAGATCCGCGATCGCGAACTGGCCCTCAAGGCCGCGAGTACCGCCAAAGATCTGGCAGGCGGAAAGGACTTCGCCATCCTCGATGCCTACGCCCGCGTCCTGTGGGAGACAGGGAAACGAAACGAAGCCGTCAAACACCAGAAGGACGCCGTCGCCCTGGCCAAGGACCCGACGATCAGGCAGCAGCTGACCGCGACGCTCAAGGAATATGAGCAGAGCCTGGACGGCGACAAGCCCACCGCAAGCCAACCCCCAGCTACCCCCGCCACAAAGGACAAGCCGGCCAAATGACCCACCCGGCCAGGCCCCCGCCCCAGCCGTCACGCCCCACTCCGCCCGGGCCGCAGCCCGAGGACCAGGCCCAACCCCCGGCCGCCGTTGTCCCCGACGCTTCACCGCCAGATGATTGCCGGTCATCCGCTTTCCCGGTAGGATACCCATCTTGAGGCTTGTATGGCTTTCGTCCCGATTCTGACTTGACGGATAGGAGTAGATCCATGCGATCCCGCTTCGCCCTCCTCGCCTTCGCCCTGACCGGCCTTGTCACCACCACCTCCACCTTCGCACTTGACCTGGGCAGTCCCGCTCCCGCCCTGCAGATCAGCGAATGGGCCAAGGGAAACGCTCAGAGCCTCAGGGCCGGCAAGGGCAAAAACGTCTTCGTCGTGGAATTCTGGGCAACCTGGTGCGGCCCGTGCAAGATGAGCATCCCGCACCTCACCGAGATGCAGGCCAAGTACAAGGACAAGGGCCTCGTGGTCATCGGCATCACCGACGAACAACCCGGCGTCGTCAAGGAGTTCCTCCAGAAGATGGGCGACAAGATGCAGTACACCGTGGCCATCGACAAGGCCCACGCCACCACCAAAGCCTATATGGGCGGCTTCGGCGCCCGTGGCATCCCCTTCGCATGCGTCGTGGACAAGGCCGGGCTGATCATCTGGAACGGCAACCCGCTCGACGGACTGGACGAGGTGATCGACCAGGTGATGGAGGGCAAGTACGACCTCGAGGCCGCCAAGCAAGGCCGGAAAGCCGAGAAGCGAGCCGATGTCTACTTCTCCCTGATCCCGCGAGCCGACGCCGCCAAGACCGCCGATGGCAAGGCCAAGATGCTGAAGGACGCCCGACGAATTGGCGATGAAGTCGTCACCCTTGCCGCCAAAAGCCCCAACGTGCTCAACAGCTTCGCTTGGACGATTCTCACCGACGAGAAGTTCAAGAACCGGGATGTCGAACTCGCCCTCAAGGCCGCCCAGAAGGCCGTCGAACTGACCGAGAACAAGAACCCCAACATCCTCGACACCTATGCCCGGGCACTCTGGGACAGTAACCGCAAGGAGGAGGCCCTCAAGATTCAGCGGCAAGCCGTCGAACTCGAGAAAACGCCCGCCGGCAAGGCCGCCCTCAAAAAGACACTCCAGACATACGAGCGCGAACTGAAGAGCGCCGAGACACCGGCCGCTAAGCCCGCCAAGTGAGCGGCGACCACGGCCCGTGACCGCCGACAGGTCAGGTGTGCCGCAATTGCATCAACCGGGCGACGAACCGTCAGACATGCGAACCTGCCGGTGGTCAATTACCCGCTTGGCCTTCCCAACAGTCCGCTCCAGGCTGTGCGGCTCGACCAACTCGACCTCGATGTGAATGCCGGTAATGATCCCGATCTCTCGCTCGATCCGGCCTTTCAAGGCCCGCAGCTCGCTGATCCGATCCGAAAAGTCCTGCGGCCGGATCTCAACCTTGACCTTGGCCTCATCCATGGCACCCGGACGATCCAGCTCGATGACGTAGTGCGGAGCAGTCCCTTCGACACGCAGCAGGGCTTCCTCGATCTGAGACGGGAAAACGTTCACGCCGCGAATGATCAGCATGTCATCTGAGCGGCCCACCACCCGGCTCATTCGCACCGTCGTCCGCCCGCAGGGACAGGGAGAGGAGTCCAGCCAAGCGATGTCCCGCGTGCGGTATCGCAGCACCGGCATCGCCTCTTTCGTCAACGTCGTGATCACCAGCTCACCCTTCTCGCCCACCGGAACCGGTTCAAGAGTGTCAGGATTCAGGCATTCGACGAGGAAATGATCCTCCTGCAGGTGCATGCCGTTCTGAACAGCGCACTCCCCGCTGACGCCGGGACCCATGACCTCGCTCAGGCCGTAGTTGTTGAACGCATGGATGCCCAGCTCGGCCTCAATCCGCACACGCATGTCCTCTGTCCAGGGCTCGCCACCAAAGTGACCGTACCGGAGCTTCAGGTCACCAGGGCTCAGCCCCTGCTCGCGACCAACCTCCGCAATGTTGAGGGCGTAGCTGGGCGTACAGATGAGAACGTCGGCCTTGAGGTCCTGTAGGAGCAGAATCTGGCGATTCGTGTTACCCGCCGCCGCCGGAACAATCGCGGCTCCAACCCGCTCCACGCCCTGGTGAAGACCGAACCCGCCGGTAAACAAGCCATACCCGAAAGCAATGTGCACCATGTGCTCCGGGCGCAGCCCGCCAGCCACCAGGAACCGAGCGCAAAGATCCGACCAGAGAACCATGTCAGCGGCGTTGTAGGCCACGAACACCGGCTTGCCCGTCGTCCCGGAGGAACCGTGGATCCGAACCACCTGCTCCCGGGGAACGGCCAGCAGGCCCAGCGGGTAATGACGCCGAAAGTCCTCCTTGGTGGTGACGGGCAGCCGGCGGATGTCATCCAGCGTCCGGATCGACTCCGGCCCAACACCCAGCCGGGCCAGGGCCTCCTTGTAGAAAGGCACCGCCGAAACGCGGGCCACACAAGACCGCAACCGCTCGAGCTGGCACGCCCGCAACTGGTCGCGGGACATGGTCTCCTCGGCATCCCAGACCCGGTTCTCGACTTTGAACTCTGGCATGAATCGTTTCCATCCGGTTCATGGACACCCGCAGCCCGGCTCCGCCCGACAGGAAGACCACCGCCGGATCAGTCCTTCGTCAGTTGCTCGAGTTCGGTGATCACGCCCACTCGCTTGGCGGTCAACGTCTTCAATGCCTGGTCGGGATTGTCGAAACGGAACACCATGACCGCACGGTCACCCCTGCGGGCAGTGAACGAGTACACGTACTCGATGTTCAGTTCGCTCTGCTCGATGACCGCCAGGACGCCGTCGAGACCACCCGGCCGGTCGGGAACCTCAACCGCAATGACCTCGGTCAGATTGACGACGCATCCGGCCTTCTCCAGGACCGCCTTGGCTTTGGGGGCGTCCTGCACAATCAGGCGGAGAATGCCGAACTGCTCGGTATCCGCCAGTGACATCGTGAGAATGTTGATGCCGGCATCGGCCAGCACCTTCGTGGGCACTCGCAGCGTGCGCGGCTTGTTCTCGAGAAACAGTGACAACTGCTGGATTTTCATGGCTCACCTCGATCCTTTCCCGGGAACTCCGCCCGGATGACTGACCGGCCCGATCATCTCACCCTCACATGTTCCTCTTGTCGATCACCCGTTTGGCCTTGCCCTGACTCCGCTCGATGGTGTGAGGCTCAACCAGACGAATCTTGACTCGAATACCGAGGGTGCGCTCGACCGCGTGAGCCAGCTTGCCCTGAACCTGCTCCATGGCCTTGACTTTGTCGCTGAAGATCTCCGCGGTAACCTCAACCTGCACCTCAACCTGGTCGAGCCCCTTGTCCCGGGTCAGGATAATCTGATAGTGCGGCAACGTGCCCTCCACACTCAGCAGCGCGGCCTCGATCTGCGACGGGAACACGTTCACCCCCCGGATGATGAACATGTCGTCGCTGCGCCGGCCGATCCGCCGAATCCGGCAAAGGGTCCGCCCACACTTCGACGGCCCGGACAAGAACGCGGTAATGTCATGCGTGCGGTACCGGATAACCGGCATGGCCCGCTTACTCAACGTGGTCAGAACTAGCTCACCCTCCTCACCCTCGGGCAGCGGCTCGCCGGTCTGAGGATCGACAATCTCCGGATAGAAGTGGTCCTCAAAGATGAACAGCCCATCCTGACCTTCCGCTTCCGAGGCCACCCCGGGACCAATGATCTCCGACAGGCCGTAAATGTCGTAAGCCTTGATGCCCGATCCCGCTTCGATGTGCTTGCGCATCTGCTCCGTCCAGGGCTCGGCGCCAAAAATGCCCGCCCGCAACGGAAGATCGTGCATGTCGATGCCCATCTCGCCGGCTCGCTCGATCAGATGGATGAAGTAGCTCGGCGTAGAGCAGATCGCGGTAACGCCAAAATCCTTCATGACCATGATCTGCCGGTCACTGTTGCCGCCGGAAATCGGAATCACCGTCGCACCCAGAGCCTCCGCACCATAGTGGGCACCCAGGCCACCGGTGAACAAGCCGTACCCGTACGCGTTCTGGATGATGTCCCCACGATGCAGGCCACAGGCCGCAAACGTCCGCACCATGACGCTGGCCCAGACCTCAATGTCCTCCTTCGTGTAGGACACAACAATCGGCTTGCCGGTCGTGCCGCTCGAGGCATGCAGCCGCACAATCTCCGACATCGGACTGGCAAACAGGCCAAACGGATAGGTGTCTCGCAGATCGGTCTTCTGCGAAAACGGCAGCTTCACAATGTCGTTCAGGCTGCGGATATCGGCCGGGTTCAAACCCCGTTCCTTCATCCGGCTGCGGAAGAGCCCCACGTTGTCGAAGGCTCTCTGAACAACGGCCGTCAGCCGCCGAAACTGCAGATCGCGCATCTGCGGCTTCGGCAAAAAGTCCATGGCGCTGGCCGGATGAAAACCGCCGGGCAAATCATTCCACTGTTCAATCGTCATCGAAGAGCCCTCCCGCTTGAATACGGCCCGACGCGGGCACTACACCTTCTTCCCAGACTCCCGCCCCAGGGCGAAAGCCTGATCGTTCATCTCATGCAGCTTCTCGGGCAGATTGGCCCGCACCACCTTCAGCCACGCCTCGACCTCAAAAGGAAAATGGGCACTCAACACGCCCAGGAGAGCAATGTTCAGACACTTGCTGCTCGGCAGCCGATCCGCCGGAACGGCGTCCGGCGCAACCAACACCCCGCCAGGACGTAAATGCCGCTTGCTGTTCTCCAACTCCTCGGGCGCAAGAACGACCAGGTAGTCCGCCTGACCCTCCGGAACCATCGGGCTGAAAACCTCCTGGCCGAACCGGACATCGCTCGTCACCGAACCGCCTCGCTGGCTCATCCCGTGAAGCTCACTCTTCTTGACCGCAAGCCCCTGCTCAAAGGCAACTTCCGCCAGGATGTCCGAGGCCTTGATCACACCCTGCCCGCCAAGCCCGGCGAAAACCACGTTGGTGACTCTGCCCACCATCACATGACTCCCCTGCTTCAAGACGCGGACGAACACGCCGCTGCGGCCCCCGCCTGTCGCTCGTATTCCTTGATCTTGCCGGCCGCCAGCAGGCACGGACGCCGAGCCACGATCACCCACAACCCGCCGTCACCCAACACCCGCCGAAGCAAAGCCTCGAAACCCTCGGGGTCGCCCACCGGGTCCGTCACCACCACGTTCGGAATCCCCAACGACCGCGCCAGATCCTCGATCCTGACCTTGCCCGTACTCTTGTGGTCCAGCGTACGCCCCGTGGCCGGGTGCTCCTGCAAGCCGGTCATCGCCGTCGTACCATTGTCCAGGATCACGACCACGTGCCCCGTCGGCGGCGGATTGTACACCATCTCCACCAGCCCGGTGATCCCGCTGTGCATGAAGGTGCTGTCCCCGATAACGCTGATCACCCGGCGGGCTTGCTCCTCCGGGAGCACATGCCGCAGCCCCAGACCCGCACCAATGCTCGCCCCCATGCAAACACAGCTGTCCATCGCCTCGAACGGCGGAAGCACACCGAGCGTGTAACAGCCAATGTCACCGGCCACGATGCAGTTGAGCTTGGCGAATGTCGTGAACCCGGTCCGGTGCGGGCAGGCATTGCACAATTGCGGCGGCTTGCCCCGAGGCGGCGGAGCCTCCGGAGAAGTGTCGTTGGCCAGGATCCGCTGCACCCGGGCGACATTCAGCTCCCCAAACCGATACATCTCCGACTTGCCCTCGACGTTCAAACCCGCCGCGCGCAGCGCGTCAACCAGGTAGGGATCCCCCTCCTCAATAACCACGCAACGGTCAATCGTGTCCACGAACCTGCGAACCATCTCCACCGGCAGCGGATAAGTCATCCCCAGCTTGAGGAAACTCGCCTCCGGCGCCGCTTCACGGGCATGCATGTACGAAATACCCGAGGTGATAATGCCCAGCGTGCCGTCGCCGCTGTACACAATCCCGTTAGGGCCGGAAGTCTCGTTCCAGGCGGTGATCTCGGCCAGCTTCTGCCGCAGCCGACGATGGGCCGGACGGGCATAGGCAGGTATCATCACCCGACTCGGAATGTCTCTCTGGAAGCTCGGGCCCGACTTGGGCCGGGCCAGCTCACGCCGAACCACGGCCGTCTTGGCATGGCAAACCCGCGTGGTCATTCGGAATAGCACGGGAATCCGCCAACGTTCCGAGATCTCGATCGCCAACGCGGCGAAATCGTAAGCTTCCTGCGAATCGGAGGGCTCGAGCATGGGCACGCCGGCGGCAACGGCAAACCGGCGGTTGTCCTGCTCGTTCTGGCTCGAGGCCATCCCCGGATCATCCGCCGAAACCACCACCAGGGCCCCGGTCACCCCCGTATAGGCCACAGTGAACAAGGGATCGGCGGCCACGTTCAGGCCGACGTGCTTCATCGTCACCAGCGCCCGGGCCCCACCGAACGCCGCCCCAATACCCACCTCGAGCGCCACCTTCTCATTCGGCGACCACCGCGACCGTCCACCCAGAGAACTAAAGTGTTCCAGAATCTCGGTCGAGGGCGTGCCGGGATAGCCAGTACCAAGCGCAACCCCAGCATCAATAGCAGCCTGGGCAACCGCTTCATCGCCGGTCAGCAGATAGCGATTCCGCTCCATCCCGTCGCCTCCAAGCACCGACGGCGCCTCCGCCCTCGGCAAACCTCAAGCCTTCACCAAAGCCGACAACCACGCGCGAGGCCGAGTCGGCCGGCCGCACCGGCAACCGCGCGAACCGTGCACCCGCGAACCCCGCACCGGCCACCAACACCCTGTGTGACTCGGACATCGAACCGCAGCCTCGCCCGGCCGGACATCGCTGCGGACGCGGTCACGCGCAGGACATCATCGTATCGCGCCCGCCCTGAGTATTCCACATCGGATTCAACCAGCGGCAGATAAACCCCCCGATGCTCCATGTCCGCGCAGGAAACCCCACCAGCCCCAAGCAGTTCGGTGCGCCCGCACTCAAACCCCTCCAGGGCCCGCAAGTTGTATAACATACCCCTCGGGTTCGTTTCGCCGTAACGAACCCGAAGAAGGAGGGTATGCTTGATAGGCCCGCTCACCACGTGAAAACAAACTCAACACGCACAAACGTGCCCACGTCGTTGCTGGCATCCTTGTAGTAGCTGCCGGGGAAGAAGAACTCCGGCATCACCCGCGCAAACATGTGGTTGTTGAACGCGTACTTGAAGTACGGCACCAGCAGCTGCCCTCGGAAGTCGCCGCCAGCGAAGATGAGGTTCTGCGGGTTGAGATCGTATACAGTGTTCTCATCCGCAAACAGGAAGTTGTAGTAGAGCCCCACGTCGATCGCGGACGTCGGCGAGGCTTTCCAGCCCGGCCCGAAACGATGCAAGTTCCCCAGATCGAACACCCGCGACTCGGCAGCATACGCGAAGCCATACCCCTCCGTCCATCGTGGATAGCGACCCCACAGCACGTCAAACGCCTCGTACGTGCCGTCCACCTGATAGCGATGCGAACGATCACCCGACAGGTACTCGTAATCGAAGTAAACTTCGTTCTTCCACTTGTCATTGAACAGATACGACAGGCGGTTGTTCGTCGCCCAGGCGCAGATGTTCTGGTTGTTGGGAATCCCTGTCGGGGCATCGCGGCTCCCAAACTGACCCGCCACGTTGGCACTATACTTCCAGTTCTTGCCGACCGTGCCGGCAACACGGGTACCGAAGGTGTAAATGTCAGCGTCCGTCCCGCTTCGTCTGCTGGTCGACGGTTCCTCATGCCGGTTCTGCTTGTACATGAAATACGGTTCAATCGACATGTTGGGGATTGACCGGTTGGTCACGTACAGGATGGCCCCCATCTCGTCCTGTTCCGTTTCATACATGGGCCAGTCAGTCTTGCGCATCATGGGCAACCACGCGTCACCCTGGGCATCGATCTGGAACCACATGGCATCAACCGTGGTCTTGATGTCCTTCAGGTTGGTCGTGGTCCGGATACCATCAAAGTAGAACGTCCGCGATCCGTCCAGCGGCGTGCCGTCCATGACCAGCCACCCTTCCCCAAGGATGATATCCTGCCGCCCAGCCGTCACCGTGATTGGCAGGCCGCCGATGTCGGTCAGCTTGACGTACAGGTTGTCGAAGAGAACCTGGTCCCGCTCGCTGATCCACCCTCGGGAAAGCGCCGGCCGCTGCTCCCAAGCCTCCAGACGAGCGTTGCTCGGGTCAGGCAGCCGGTCCGGGGCACAGTAGTTCCAGCCTTCCCAGGTCAACCGGACATAAAACTCGACATTCTTGACCGGCGTGACCGTGGCCCACCATCGTGTCCGATAGCGCTGGTAGTCTACCTCGTGGTTCAATGCGTCCTTGTTCAAAATCATCACGTTGCCGCGACGGTCGGTCGAGCGAACCCCACCCAGGTTGTTGACAAACTCGTTTCGAGCCCGGATGTCCGCCCCCCAATTCAACCAGGGAAACGGATTCTTGGTCGCCTTGATAAACGACTCAATCTCGTTGTCCGCTCCCTGGGCTGCGTCGGCCGGCTTGAGAGCCACCGCAGGCTCTTTCTCGGCCGCCTTCACCGCGGACGCCGCATCCTGACCACTGGGTTGAGTCGCCTGGGCCATCGCACCGGCCGACATCCATGCCCATGCGACAGCCGCGGCCGCCGTTGCCAGCACCCAAATCTTCGTGTCCTGCCTCATGCCTGTGACACTCCTTTCAACGCCTTGTGTCCAAAGACCTGGCCCAAGTCGACGCGGGCAATAGAACGTCACTCACTCGACGAGCCAGCCCCTGACCCGAAACATCTCCTCACATGATCCGCCCCCGGTGGGCGAGTCAATAGACTGACCACGACCGCCGCCACGATCGACAGCGGCAACGCCACCACGATCGGCTCCACGACCGGCCAGTTGGGGTGGGCCGACAAGATGCTGGCCCGCTTCGGATCACCGGTCACCCACTGCACCAAACCAATGGAGCCCGCCTCACTCCCCTTCACCAGCAAAACCCAGAACAGCGACACCGCAAAGCCAACAAACATCGAAACGATCGCCGCCGCCTTGGTCATGCACCGGAAAAATAAACCGCCGACGAAGCTCGGCAGGAACGCCGCAGCACACAGCCCGAAGAAGATCGCCGTCGCCCGAGCGACGATGTATCCGCCGCGAGCGTAAAACGCGAAGATGACCGCCAGAATGATGCCCAGGATCATGCCCAGGCGAACAATGTGCGTGCTGCCGTGGCCGCCACCCGGATCGCCGCCACTTCCACGAACCTGCTCAAATACATCACGGCCAATGGCCGTCCCCGCAGTGTGGAACTGGCTCGAAATCGTACTCATCGCGGCCGCCAACAGAGTCAACAGGAAAATGACCTCAAACCACCGCGGCATGCAACTGGTCACGAAGGTCGGAATAATGCTGTCCACATTGAACATCCAGTCCTCACCCTTGCGAACCAGCGCCCGCGTGAAACTGGTGGCCCGGGGACACACCTCCACCCTCCCATCGCCCAGATCACGGATCTCCGCCTTCGGCATCAGGGCCGCAGCCTTGCCAAGCCCTTCCTTCACCAGGTGCACATCCTCCTGCTCATCTCCGTCCACATCGAGGTGGATCAGCGCACAGGGCACACGAACCTCCGCCGTGGCCTCCTTCTTGGCAATCACCTTGGCCTCGTCGGTCGTCCGAACAATCCGGCCCACGATCTTCTCATGCTTGTAGAAGTAAGCGTTACTGAGCGCCCCCACAGTGAACGCAACTCCAGTCATCATGATGATGAACACGCTCCCCGTCGGAACCGCCCGGTTCAGCTCCCGCTTCGACTTGACCGTCATGAACCGCACCACAAGCTGCGGCTGAGCCAAGACCCCAATGCCCACGCCCAAGACCATACTGCTGACCACAATCCACCACATGTCAAAGGGAGACGGTTTTCCGGCAGCCGGGTCGATCCCACCCCATCCAAAGCCGAACTTCGGCATCGCCGTCCAGCCTTGATGACCGATCGCTTTGAAGCCCGCAAACGCCTGCCCAGCCATCGCGGTTAACTCGCGGTGAGCCTCGGTCACGCCGCCCAGCGTCCAATACGTGCCCACTAGCAGCGTGGCCATCCCCAGGAACATGATCACGCCCTGCAACGCATCGGTGTACATCACGCCCTTGAGCCCGCCGGCCAAGACATAAACCGCCACGATCGCGCTCAGCGACAGGAGGGCCACGTTGTACGGGATGGCGAAGGCCGACGAGATGAACTCGGTCCCTCCAATGATCACCGCCGATGCATAAATGGGCATGAACAGGAAAATGATCAGGCCGGCAAAGACCTGAATGAACTTGCTGTTGTACCGCCGCCCTAGCAACTCCGGAAAAGTGTGAGCGTCTAGCCGATGCCCCATCCGCCGCGTCGGCCCGCCCAGGAATACAAATGCGACGAAGATCCCCACGAAGATGTTGAAGACCGTCAGCCACAGCACGCTCATGCCGAACAGACCGGCCACACCGCCAAATCCCACAATCGCACTGGTGGAGATGAACGTGGAGCCATAGCTCATCGCCATGACGAATGGATGCGCCTTCCGGCCGGCAATCAGGTAGTCCGTGGCCGATTGCGTCCTGCGGTAACCCAGCCAACCCAGATACGCCACCACCGCCAGGTAGGCCACAACACAGGTGAGTTCCATCAATCCCACGGACTGCGCCAGCACCACGGGATCTCCTTCCACTCGGCGTCCGCAGCACACGCGCCACGCTCAATACATCCGGGCCACGGGAACGCCTTGCCCGACAACCTTACGTCTCTTCTTCAGTCTTCTTCTCGCGCGCTTCCCAGTGCCGGTCCTCAACGCTCACCGGATCATCACTCTTGTTCCACGTGAACAGACCGTAAATGACACACAAAACCACGCTCGCGATCGAAAGAACATACGCCAGCCAGACGAAGGGATCATCTATTCCGAACATGGAGCAGGACTCCCGCTCTGCAACCGCTTGATCTTGAACCCGCCGATCCGATGATCGGACGTCCGGCTATTTACCTGGACTTGATTGCGCCAGGCACCTTTATAACCCCTCGCGCCACAAGAGGAAAGGCGCCAGCACCAAAAAAAACGCCTAATCTGCTTTACAGTAAAACTGCAAAGCACAACCCCTCCCGCTCCGCCTAGACCAACCCCGCCGCACTACAGGACGGTCCCAATAACACCCAGTATCGACCGGTCCATCCGGTACTGATGAGCGAATCAGCGCCCGGCCGCACCCACCCCACGCCCAACCGAGGCCTCAACCGGCCACGTCGGCTCACCCCTGGCCACACCCGCACAAGCCTCAAGCCACCAACTCCACACGCCACTCAACCGCGAACCCCACACCGGACGCTCCACCCACCCGACCCCGGAGCCGACCGGATGACACCTCATGGTGTCCGCAGGCAATCATCGAGAGGGGGGAGACCCGCCCGCGAAGCGTCTTCGGCCATCCTCGACACGATTGACTCTTGCCCCAGCAGCCCGATAATCGGTCCCACCCTCCTGCTCCGGCTCAACGGAGACAGCGACGGCAACGTGGGAGATTGCGTCTTGCCAGTCACGCTTTCGGCACGGCACGTGTGCATCCATGGGCTCTCCGTCATCCTTCTCGGCCTCGCGACGGGCTGCCCGGTTGTCCAGAACCTGCCTTCCCCCGGTAGGGTCGTGAAGGAGCGGGAGCCGGAATCCCAACGCCCCTACTCCCTTTACGTGCCCGCCAACTACACCAATACGCGGCGATGGCCTCTGGTCATCACCTGCCACGGCACACCGCCCTATGACACGGCCACCGCCCAGTTCAACGAGTGGCGCGGACTCGCAGAGCGACGGGGTTTCCTGCTGGCCGCGCCTGACCTGGTCGGAACGCGGGGCGATCTCACACCGCCCCCGGCCGAGCAGATCCGCCGCCAGATGCAGGACGAGCAGGCCATCCTGGGGCTGGTCAGGACCATTCAGGCAGCCTATACCGTCGATGACAGCCGAATCTTCCTCACCGGCTGGTCGGCCGGTAGCTACGCCGTCTTGTTCACCGGTCTTCGGCATCCGGAGATCTTCCGGGCCATCTCCGTTCGACAGGGCAATTTCGACCCCGCTTTCGTCGAACCCTGCGTGCCTTTCCTCGATCGCTATCAGCCCATCCAGGTCATGTTCGGCTCCGAGGATGTGCTCCTGGGCATGCAGCCGGCCAACTGCATCGCTTGGCTGCGGAGCCATGACCTGGAGCCCACCGTGCTCGAGCGACCGGGTTTCCACCGCCGCGAACCGACACCGGTGGTAGCTTTCTTCAGCGACACGGCCACCCACCGGCCATGGATCCGGGTCGGTGTCAAGGACGACCCCACCACCCCCATGAAGCTCACCTTCAGCGTCCGCTCCACTTTCGAGCCAACTCGCTACCTGTGGGACTTCGGCGACCAAACCGAGACATCGCCGCTGCCCAGCCCCACCCACACCTACGAGAAGAACGGCTCCTATGTCGTCCGGGTCGCCCTGTGGCCGACCAAGGGCAACCCCCACGTGCGCCGCGTCCAGGTGCAGGTCCCCCGCTTTCGTCTGGGCCACAACCCAGCTTCGACCACCAAAACCGCCCAGGACTGAACCCGGCTCGACTCCCGGACAGCAAGACTCCGGGCTATAATCCGCCTCCAGTGCCGCCCGATCACGCGATGAGGAAACTCGAAGGACGCACAGTCGAGCCACAGTACCACAGATCAACGGGCCGGAAGCCCGCCCCCCATCGCGTCGACAGGGCACCCAGCAAAGGAAAACACCCGACATGGCCGACAACGAGACGAAACCGTCCACCAGTTTCATCCACGACATCATTGAAGAGGATCTGCGCACGAACAAGTACGGGGGGCGGGTCGTGACCCGCTTCCCGCCCGAACCCAACGGTTACCTCCACATCGGCCATGCCAAGAGCATCTGCCTGAACTTCGGCTTGGCCCAGGACTACAAGGACAAGGCCCCCGCCGGCGCTCGCTGCCACTTGCGCTTCGATGACACCAACCCGGTCAAGGAAGAGCAGGAGTACATCGACTCGATCAAGGAGGATATCCGCTGGCTGGGCTTCGACTGGAGCAACCATGAGTACTACGCCTCGGAGTACTTCGACCAGCTCTACACCTGGGCCATCCAGATGATCAAGGCAGGCAAGGCATACGTCTGCGACCTGGACGGCGAACAGGTCCGCCTCTACCGCGGTACCCTGACCCAGCCGGGAAAGGACAGCCCCTACCGCAACCGCTCCACAGAGGAAAACCTGGATCTCTTCGAACGCATGAGAAAAGGCGAATTCCCCGACGGCTCACGAACCCTCCGAGCCAAGATCGACATGGCCTCGCCCAACCTCAACATGCGCGACCCGGTCATGTACCGCATCCTGCACGCCAGCCACCCCCATGTGGGCGACAAATGGTGCATCTACCCGATGTACGACTTCACCCACGGGCAGTCCGACTCCATCGAACAAATCACCCACTCGATTTGTACCCTCGAGTTCGAGAACCACCGGCCGCTCTACGACTGGTTCATCAAGGAACTGGGTATCTACGCCCCGCAACAAATCGAGTTCGCCCGGCTGAACCTCAACTACACCGTGATGAGCAAGCGGCGGCTCCTCGAACTGGTCAAAAACGGCTACGTGGACGGGTGGGACGACCCGCGAATGCCAACCCTCTCCGGTCTGCGGCGGCGAGGCTACACGCCGGAAGCCATCCGGGAGTTCTGCCGGCGAATCGGCGTCAACCGCATGGACAGCGTCGTAGACATCGCCCTGCTGGAACACTGCCTCCGCGACGACCTCAACCGGCGGGCCCCGCGCGCCATGGCCGTGCTCCGCCCCCTCAAGGTCGTGATCGACAACTACCCCGACGACCAGGTCGAGAATCTCGACGCCGTCAACAACCCCGAGGACCCGGCCGCCGGCACACGCAAAGTGCCCTTCTCCAAGGTGCTTTACATCGAACAAGACGACTTCCGCGAGATCCCCCCACCCAAGTTCTACCGCCTCTCGGTCGGCAAGGAAGTCCGCTTCCGATACGCCTACTTCCTCACCTGCCGGAACGCGATCAAGGATCCGGCCACCGGCCAAGTGATCGAGCTGCACTGCACCTACGACCCCCAAACCCGCGGCGGCGACTCGCCCGACGGCCGTAAGGTCAAGGCCACCATCCACTGGGTGTCCGCCACCCACGCGGTCGACGCCGAGCTGAGACTCTACGACCACCTCTTCACCCGGCCCGATCCCGACGACGTACCCCAGGGCCAGGACTACAAGGCCAACCTCAACCCCAAGTCGCTCGAAACACTCAGGGGCTGCAAGCTGGAACCCAGCCTGGCCAACGCCTCCCCTGGCAGCAAATACCAGTTCGAACGCCAGGGATACTTCTGCGTGGACAAGGACTCCAGTCCAGGTGCACTGGTCTTCAACCGGACGGTGTCGCTCAAGGACTCCTGGGCGAAAGTCGAAAAGGCACGGTCCAGCTGATCCACGCGAACCGATACCCCCCTCCTGGCCCACGTCGTCCCTGGCACGCGAGCGGGCCAACAGTCAACGCGCAAGCTGCACTTCCGCCGGGGCTCCCTCAGGCGTCCGCCAGCGACGGCCTGCAAAGCACCCCTGCGACTGCTCACGGAATACGTTACTGAGTCATGGCCCAACGAAATGGCCGCCCGACCATTCAAAAGGCCTGCGAGCCCACGTGCAACCCACACCCTTCGATGCTATCTTGTCGCAGGACTCATGGCCGGGACACTCGTCCCAGTCGATGCGAACACGAGACACGAAAGCGGCTACAATGCCACCCGATGGAGGCCGGCCCAGGAAAACAAGGAATGCCCCACAAGCACCCTAAAGGCCCAGTACCCACCATCCTGCACATCGACGACCACCTGCTGGTCATCGACAAGCCCGCAGGCATCGTGTCCGTCCCCGGCCGGGAAAAAGAAAACTGCTTGCCCGCCTTGCTCCGCTCGAGCGGGCTGGTACCGCTCGACGAACCCTGCCATACCGTTCACCGCCTGGACCGCGACGCCAGCGGCACGATCGTCTTCGCCCGAACACCACAGGCCCAGCGCGCACTCACCGAGCAATTCATGAACCGAACCATCGACAAGGTCTATCTCGCCCTCGTCCAGGGACACGTCATGGCCGACGGCGAAATCAACCTGCCCATCCTGACCGACCCCAGCGGAACCCGAGCCGAGGTCAGGGCCCTCGGTGGCAAACCCTCACGTACCCTCTTCCGCGTCGTCGAACGCGTGGCAGGTAACACCCTCCTGGAATGTCAACCACTGACCGGACGGATGCACCAGATCCGCGTCCACATGGCCGCGATCGGCCATCCCCTGTCCGTCGACCCCCTCTACGGCCACACGACCGGCCTGATGCTGTCATCGCTCAAGACAGACTACCATCCCAGCACCCGCCACGAAGAAAGACCACTCATCGGGCGACTGTCGCTCCACGCCGCCCGGATCAGGTTCATCCATCCGGCAAACGGAGAGCCGGTCACCTTCGAGGCTCCACTCCCGAAGGATTTTCGAACAACCCTGAACCAGTTGCGCCGGCTGTGAGAAACCGTCGATCCGGCCACGGCGGCCACCCCCCCCATCCGACCGGTCGGGATCCACCCACGATGGAAAGCTGCCCTCATGACTCCGCGAGTATCGACCGCCCCGCGTTCTGCGTCAGTAGGGTGAGCATGATTTCCGTGGCTTGGTAGAGCTGATCGAGATCCAGATACTCGTCGGCGGTATGAGCCTGGGCAATGTCGCCCGGGCCGATCAGTACCGAGGGAATGCCAGCGCTGCTGAACGGACCGCTGTCCGCAAAGTAGTTCACCCCTCGCGGCCCCTCCTGACCGTTGGCTTCGCGACACAGATCCAGCAGCCGGCGCGCCAAGGGCCCATCGACCGGGGTGTCCAGCGGGGCGAGCGTACGGACGCTCTCAATCGCGAAACACCGCTCGTCGCCCACATACGCAGCCAACATCCGTTCAAAATCCGCCAGCAGCTCCGACGAGGCCTTCCAGGGAATCAGCCGGCTGTCGATGAAGGCCCGACATCGGGCCGGAATGATGTTGCCCTTCGCCCCTCCCTGGATGAGCGTAACCTGGGCCGTTGAACGACCAAGCAGCGGATGGCTGACCTGCCGGATGTACTCCAGCCACGGACCATGCGTGAACTCAACCACCCTGGCCATCAGATCGATGGCGTTCACCCCACGGTCGGGCACAGAGGCGTGACAGGAACGGCCGCGGGTCTCAACCTCCATCCATAACGGACCTTTGTGGCAGGTCACCAGTTCACACCCCGTCGGCTCGCCAACGATCGCCGCGTCAGCCCGAAATCCGTAGTCCATCAGGGCCGCCGCCCCGTCACACCCCGTCTCCTCGCTCATGCTCGCCACAAAGTAGATCTGGTCGGCCGGCAACATGTCCCCATGGTAGGCCAACTCCAGTGCAGTCAGGAAGGCGGCCATCGAACCCTTGGTGTCGCATGTCCCCCGACCGTACATCCGCCCGTCACGCACCTCGGCGGCAAAAGGCTCTACCGTCATCCCCTCGACGGTCACCGTGTCCAGATGAGCCTCGAGCACCAGCCGCTTACCCGTGACCCTCTCCCGCCAGTGGGCAATCAGGTTGGGCCGACCCGGGAAAACCTCCTGACGCGCGACGGTCATGCCCATACGCCGAAGACGGTCGCTCACGAAATCGGCAATCCGCTCCTCAGTTCGGTCCCGGTTGGCCTGCTCCGTCGAGGTGACCGCACTGTCAATCCGCACCAAATCGGCCAGCAGCCCCCGGACCCGATCCTTCTCCATCTCGCTGAGACGTTCCATACCCGGCGATTGTACCGGTGAACCCGGCTCTCGTCAGCGACCCGGGTCAGGAACCTCGAGAAATGCCAGATCATCCCTGCCTAGGTCAAGCAGGGCCACCGTGGGTACCGACACCCGGTGCAGCGCGCCCGGATTGATGATCCGCAGGGTACCCCGCCGATAGTCGTCACGCTGGTGGGTGTGACCGTGAAACAGGTAGTCGTGACGACCAGAATCGGCCGCCGCCTGGATCCCGGGTTCATGGCCATGGAAAACCGCCACCTTCCTGCCGGCAAGAGTCAGACTCAACGGCCCGTCCGGCCAGGGCAGACCCAAAGCCCTCACATGATGCTCCCAACTCGGCCAGGGACGGTCGGTATTGCCCCAGACGAACCAGCATCGCCAACCCAGCAATTCATCAAGGACTTCAAGCCCGCCAACGTCCCCGCAGTGCACGACGCCCTGCGCCCCCGCCACCTTCAAAACCGCCAGGGCCTGGCGCACCAGGGCCACCCGACCATGGCTGTCAGACATGATCCCCAGCCTCATTCGCACTCCCCATGGCTCATTTGCCTGCGGGCAGGATTGCCCGTAGCATATCCCCTTTCGCCGTCGGGCTTAAGGCCAGATCGGCAATCCGCCGGCCAGGAGCGGTCCGGCACGGACGCATGGGGTAATGAACGCATGTTCGCCATTATCAGCGACATTCACAGCAACATCGAGGCCCTGAACGCGGTCCTGGCCGACATCGAGACCCGCGGCGTCGATAAGATCGTCTGCCTCGGCGACATCGTGGGATACGGCCCCAACCCCTGCGAGTGCGTCGACCTCGTCATCGAACGCTGCGAATTCGCCATCTGCGGCAACCACGACCATGCCGTGTTCTACGAGCCCTATAATTTCAACGTCGGAGCGGAACGAGCCTGCTACTGGACCCGGCAAATCCTCGAGGACGAACCCAAGAAGGCCCTTCGAGACCGGAGATGGGAATTCCTCGGCAAACTACCCGTTCGGGCGGTCTATGAGGATATGCTCTTCGTCCACGGCTCGCCCCGCCGACCAGTCAACGAGTACCTTTTCGCCGACGACGTCTACTCCAACCCCCACAAGCTCATGGCCAACTTCGAACGCCTGCAGAACATCGCATGCTTCATCGGGCACACCCATGTCCCGGGCGTTTTTGTTGACGACCCCTATTTCGAATCACCCGAAGAATTGGCCGAACCGGGCGTCTACGAATTAGCCGAGGATGACAAGGTCATCATCAACATCGGCAGCGTCGGTCAGCCCCGGGACCGGGACCCGCGGGCTGCCTACGGGTTGGTCGATGACGACGGCCGGGTGGAGTTCCTCCGCGTCGAATACGACATCGAGAAGGTGGTTCACAAGATCCTGAACACCCCGGAATTGGACGACTTCCTCGGACACCGGCTGCTTGAAGGCCGCTAGCCGGTATCCATGCGGGCCCCCGGCAAGAATCGATAGCCCTGCACGACTGAGAAGGTGACGATGCAATCCCGAAGAACGATTTATGCCCTCTTCGCCTCTGTGGCGGTCTTCTATCTCTGGATGCTCATCGCCCAGAAATACTTCATCAAGCCCCAGCCGCCCTCAGCCACCCAGCCCGCCGCCACCCAGACGGCAACTACCCAGGTCTCCGAACCGTTCGCCACCACCAGACCGGCCGGCACTACCCCAACCAGCGCCGAAGCCTCCATCGCGGCCACCACCGAGCCAGCCACCCCCTCGACCGGCCAGGTCCAGGTCGTCGGCGGCGAGGACCAGACACCTGTCGTCCTCGGCAGCACCCGGCCGGGCGGCCCGTTCCCCATGGCCGTCCAGATCCTGCCACGCGGCGCAGCCATCAGCACCGTCGAGCTTCGTGACCACGACAAGAGCATCGAACACAAGGCCCCCTACCCGCTACTGTCACCCCTGGTCGCCTCAGACCCCATGGGCCGTGAACAGGCCCTCCCTTCCTTTGTCACCCCCAAGGTGCGATTCGAAAACCTCGGCCTCGATGTGGATCTCGATCGCATCACCTGGAAGGTGGAATCGACCACCACGAATGAAGTCGTCTTGTCCGCCCGCGTCCAGAGACCGGATCGCAAACCGATCGCCCGACTGGTGAAAACCTACTCCCTCGCCAACCAGCTGCCCAACCCCGACGTGCCCGCGAACCGGACCTACGATCTGGGCCTGTCCCTCAAGATCGAGAACCTCAGCGAGAGCAACCTTGAAGCTATCATCGTCCAGCAAGGACCACTCGGGATGCGCAAGGAAAACTCACGCGCCGAAGACCGCAGCCTTCTCGCAGTCTATTGGGAACAGGGCAAGCTGGTCAACAAGAGCTGCGTTCGCTCCGATGTGATCAGCAAAAAGCTCACCCTCCTGGCCAAGGATAGCGATGCCGGCGGTACCCGCGTCGCCTGGACCGCCCAGAGCAATATGTACTTCACCTGCATCGTGGCCCCCCGCGACCGAACTTCGCCCGAGGATCGGCCCCGCTTCGCCTCCGTCGAGGCGGCTGCGCTCACCCCCGATGCCGTCAACCGCGTCGAGGACCTGACCTTCCGCTACATCACCACACCAATCAGCATCGCCAAGGGCGGCAGCCAGGAAGTGAATTTCGACTGCTACATGGGACCCAAATCAAAGGAAGCCTTCGAGAAAAACGCAACCTACCGCCAGCGAGACTACTACCAGGTCATCGCCCAGGCCTTCTACTTCTGCGCCCCCGCAAGCCTGGTCAGCCTGATGATGAACCTGCTCAACGTGTTCCACAAAATCCCCCCCCACAACTACGGTATCGCCATCATCGTGCTCGTCCTGGTCGTGCGGGCAGTGCTCCACCCCATCACCAAGAAGAGCCAGGTCAATATGTTCAAGATGCAGAAACAGCAGGCCACCCTCCAGCCCAAGATAGCCGCCCTTCGCGAGAAGTACGGCAACGACAAGGCCAAGCTGCAGCAGGCCACCATGCAGGTGTATAGCGAGGCGGGCATCAACCCCGCTGGCACCATCCTCTCCTGCCTGCCCCTGATGCTGCAGATCCCCATCTGGGGCGCCCTCTGGACCGCCCTCGCCTGCACCGTGGACATGCGCCACGCCCCCTTCGACGGCTGGTGGATCAAGGACCTCGCCGGCGCCGATGCCATCTACACCTTCAGCAAGCCAATCGAGATCCCGCTCCTCTCCTATCTCATGGGCGGCCCCATGGAGTCCATCAATATCCTGCCCATCCTGCTGGGAATCTCCCAAATCCTCCAAACCAAATACATGCCCCACAGCAGTACGCCCCAACAGAAGGGGGCTGCTCATGACCAGATGGAGCAGCAGCGCAAGATGATGATGTTCATGAGCGTCTTCTTCATCTTCCTGCTCTACAACGCTCCATCCGGCCTCAACCTGTACATCGCGTCAAGCAACTTCTTCGGCATCATCGAGCAGTGGCGGATCCGCAAGCACCTCGCCGTCCTCGAAAACCGGCATGCTCAGGAACAAGCCCTCCGCAAGACCGACGACCAGCCACGCCCGAAAAGCTGGCTGCAGCAGAAATGGGACCGCCTGTCCAAGGAAATCGAGGACGCCAAAAAAATCGAGAGCACGCGAAAAAAGAAATGAAGAGGCTCGGCACACACCTCGCGGCCAGCCCGCGGCCACCGGTGACAGGCCCGCAGGCACCCCCTCCTATGCCCGCCCCGACCACGACTCTCCCGAAACCCAACACAATCCGCCAGCCCAACTCACGGCTTGCGGCCACCGGCGGTCAGCTCAAGCGATGACTCCAGCTGGCCATCACCGTACAGCTCCATCTTCAGCATGCCAAACACCGGCGCTTCCGAACTCACCCACGTCCGCCGGACATAGTCAACACCCTCGTCGACCCACCGGTCTTCGTAAAACACCGCATCCCAGGTCCGCCCGGCCAGTTCGACCGCCAACTCACCCCACCCCCGCCTCGCCTTGACCGCGCCAACCGCTACCGCAACCGGATCCATGTTCCTGAAATCCTCCCGCAAAGCCGGCAACCCCAAAGGCTTGCCCCCCTGGAACACCGTGACCCGCATCGTCACCGTCGCCGCCCGAACATCCGTCACCTCGTACAGCACCTCCCGCCCCCCCATCGCCGCCAGCCGAGCCCATTCCCCCGCCACGGCATCGCTCAACGGCTCGAACCCCGGCACCCCACCGGCGGCTGGCTCACTCGCCGACCCTGCCAACGCCATCGCGGCTTGCCCGACCGCGGGGGCACTCCCAACCTCGCGCCCATCGACAGGACACGACACCGCATGGGACGGTGCAACCGCAACCCCCGGAAGCGCAGAGCTCAGACCGGTCTTGGCCGAGACCGACGGCTCAGACCCGGGCTGCCCACCACCATCACAACCCCCCGACAGAGCGGCCGCAAACAGAATCACGACCAGGCCGCCACAAACCTCCTGCCATGGCTCAAGGTTGCCCATGAACAGACCTTCTAACCCCTCGGCAACACCCCCGCAAGAGACCGGCCAACCCTTGCCTTCGCCCAAATCACGCCTATTCTCCCAATGAGGACGAAGTGACTTCAGCCGCAATGGGTGAGGCAACGCCATGGCAAAAGCAAAAAACACCACCACCAGCTACCCCCAGGTTGGCAAGAAAGCCCCCGCCTTCTCGGCACCAGCTTCCAACGGCAAGACAATCAGGCTGGCCGATCTCAAGGGCAACGTCGTCGCCCTGTACTTCTATCCCAAGGACAATACGCCCGGCTGCACAACCGAGGCTTGCGGCTTTCGAGATGCCTATACCCACCTTGCCAAGGCGGAAATCACCGTCCTCGGCGTCTCTCCAGACTCCTTGGACTCACACCGCAAATTCATCGCCAAATTCAACCTGCCGTTCCCCCTGCTTGCGGATACCGACCAGGCCATCTGCAAGGCCTACGGCGTGTGGCAGACAAAGTCAATGTACGGCAGAGAGTACATGGGCGTCGCCCGAACCACGTTCGTGATCGACCGAAACGGAACCATCGCCCACGTGTTCGAGAAGGTCAAGCCCGACGGCCACGAGACCGAAGTGCTCGACTGGATCAGCAAAAACCTGAAACGCCCCTGACAACCAGGGCCACATGACGGATCCAGGCCCCGCCATCCTCACTCAGAGGATGCCCTTGGTCGAGGGAACGGCCGTCTCCCGCGGGTCAACCTCGCATGCCTGACGAAGCGCCTTGCCAAAGGCCTTGAAGACGGCCTCCGCCATGTGGTGATTGTTCGTGCCGTAGGGAACCTCGACGTGAAGGTTCATCTTCGCGCTGCGGGCAACAGCAACGAGAAACTCCTCGACCAGCTGGACGTCAAACGTGCCAATCTTCGAGCCGCGGTACTTCACCCGATGTGCAACCGCCACCCGGCCGGAAAGGTCCACCGCCACCCGGGCCAGCGATTCCTCCATGGGCAAAATGAAAAAGCCGTACCGGCGAATGCCCCGCTTGCCACCCAGGGCTTCGTTCAGCGCCTCCCCCAGGCAAATGCCAACATCCTCCACCGTGTGGTGATCGTCGACATGCAGGTCGCCTTCCGCCTTGACGGTCAGATCAAAGAGCCCATGCCGGGCCACGTGGTGGAGCATGTGATCGAAGAAACCAATGCCCGTGTCAATCGTCGCCTGACCACTGCCGTCGAGATCGATGGTCAGCTCAATACGGGTCTCTTTCGTGGACCGCCGCACCGTGGCAGTCCGCCGGCCAACGCCGCTGCGTGCGGCCTTCCCCACCCTCGCAGTCGCTTTCTTGCTCACGCGCTCAGCTCCTTGACAGCGGCAATCAGGGCATCATTCTGCTCCGGCGTGCCAATGCTGATTCGCAGCTTGTCATCGAGACCCGGAATGTTAAAGTATCGGACGAGAATCCGTCGGGCCTTGAGCGATTCATACAGCTGCCGGGCGGGAGGCCTCCTGGCGGTGGTGAGCAGGAAATTCGATTGGCTCGGCAATGACGAGAGCCCAAGCCCCGCCAGAGCGTCAGCCAGCCGGCCACGTTCCGTGATCACCTTCTGACGAGTCCGCTCGCGGTAGGCCTGATCGTCCAACGCGGCCGACGCCGCGGCGATGGCCACCGCGTCGACGTTGTAGCTGTCCTTCACCTTCATCAGGCCGTCGATCAGTCCCCGATCACCCACGGCGAAGCCAAACCGAAGACCGGCCAGTGAATACCCTTTGCTCATCGTCCGCATGACCAGCACATTCTTGCGCGTCTTGGCCAGCTCCATGCAGTTGTCGTAGGCAAAGTCCGCATAGGCCTCGTCAACGCAGAGAACACCATCAATCGCGTCGGCCAGCCGGGCAACGTCCGCGACCGGCACAAACGTCGAGGTCGGAGAGTTCGGGTTCGCGAGGTAGATCACCTGCCCCCGGGCCGCCACCAGCTGGTCAATCGGCAGCGAGTAATCCTCCGGCCAGGCCACCTCACGCACGATCGACGCCTGGATGCTGGCCAATACACTGTACAACGTGTACGTCGGCGTCGGATAGACCAGGGCCGCGTCCGGCCCGCTCAAGGCCCGAACACCAAGATTCAGAATATCATCCATCCCGTTGCCGCAGATCACCATGTCACGGGTCACACCGAACACCCTGGCCGCAGTGTCCCGGAACAGGTTGCCCAGCGGATTGGGATACCGGCGAAGCTGGTCGGGGCCGATCGCCGCAATAGCCTGCATGACCCTCGCCGAGGGCGGATAAGGGTTCTCATTGGTGTTAAGCTTGATCACCAAGGGATCGCTCGGCTGCTCACCGGGCACGTATCCTTCAAGCGCGGCAATGCTCTTTCGGAAGTAGCTCGTCATCGTCTGCATCAACCTGGATCGTGGTCACTTGTCCTGAACACGGATCGTCGCCGACCGGGCGTGGGCCTCAAGACACTCCGCTCTCGCGAGCGCGTCGATGGCGGCCGCGTCCCGAGCCAGCCCCTCAGCGGTGTACTCGATGAGACTGGTGCGTCGAAGGAACCCCAGCGCCGAGACCCCGCTCCAGAAACGGGCGGTCCCCCCGGTCGGCAGCACGTGCGACGGACCGGCCACGTAGTCGCCCGCCGACTCCGGCGTGAAATGACCAAGGAAAATCGCACCCGCCGAGTCAATACGCTCGCCAAGCACCCCCGGGTTGCGCGTCGCAATCTCGAGGTGCTCCGGGGCAATGTCGTTGGCCAGAACAACCGCTTCGTCCATGTCGCGAATCACCACCATCGCCCCATACTTCGCCAAACAGCGAATCGCACCCTGCGGACGGGCAAGCTCGACCAGCTGGGCGTCCAACTCCACCATCACCCGGTCCGCCAGCCGACGCTCATCAGTCAGCAGAATCGCGCAGCCGGGATCGTGCTCCGCCTGGGCAAGCATATCGGCGGCTACATAGTCCGGCCGGGCAGACGAGTCCGCGATGATCAGCACCTCGCTCGGCCCGGCAAACATGTCAATGTCCACCACCCCGAAAAGGAAACGCTTCGCCAACTGACCGTAAACGTTGCCTGGCCCGACAATCTTGTCCACCCGGGCAACCCGCTCGGTACCCATGGCCATGGCGGCAATCGCCTGGGCCCCGCCCATCCGGTATACCTCGGTCACACCCAATTCACCAGCCACCGCCAGAATCGCCGGATGAACGTCGTTGTTGTGCCGCGGCGGAGCGGCGATGGCAATCTCCTGCACGCCGGCCACTTGGGCAGGCACCACGCTGTGGATGGCGGAAGACAACAGCGGCGCCGAGGCGCCGGGCACGCAAACCCCGACACGCCGCACCGGACGGCTGCGAACCGACAGCGTCCGCCCGTGAAGAGCCAGCGAGTCCGTGCGGGCCGTGAGGAGATGCTCTTGAAACTGGCTCACCGCCCGAATGGCGTGGCGGGCGGCTTCCATCAGTCCCCGCGAAGCCTCCGCTTGAGCCCGGACAACCCGCTCGACCGGAACACGCACGGCATCCGGCGGAACATCGGCTGCGTCAACCCGGGCAGTGATCTCGGATACCGCCGTGTCACCCCGGTGCCGAACGTCGGCAATGATGTCCCGGACCACTTCCGTCTCAGGCGGCGTGTCCAGGACTAGCCCGTCCAGCAGCAGCGGCCTGCGAATCTCCCGCAACGCGGCGGCGACGGCATTCACCGTCTGACCCTCAATCAAGCGCATCTCAGGCATCGTCGTCAACTCCCCCTCTACCCCGACAGGGGGCGAGGGAAGCCCCATTATAAGATGAAGCAGGAATGCTGGCTATTGGCAGGGCAAAGGTCAGGCCAGATGCGCCTTCTCGGCCGCACTGTCCTGAAGCTGGAATTCGTATCCCGGCATGGTGGTCACCGAGCCGGAAATCTGATCGACAACACAGATCTCCTCGACACGGTTCACCAGACGACGTTCCACTTTGAGCGGGCCCCGGCGCTCGTTACGGAAGATGGTCATCTTGTCTCCAAGCACGACTTTCACGCCCGGATAGACGGTGTGCTTGACTAACAGGCATACCTTGCGGTTCGGACTGCAGGTCGCGATCGCTTCCTGCTTCTTGCGCTCGGTCTCGAGAATCTCGGCCTCCATCTGGTCAGCTTCGTACATCAGCTCCGTGGCCCGCTCGCGCTGCTGCGGGTTCAAACGCTTCAACTGGGCCATCAGCGGCTGAATCTTCTCCCGGATCTTGACGATGGCTTCTCGTTTCTTCTTCACCACCTCGTCAGTCTGCGCGGACGTGGCAAGCACGACCGGATCAATACCGATCGCAATCTCGGTCGCCCGATCGGCTTCGTTCCCCAGCACCTCGATCTCAGCCCCCTCACGAGCGTAAGCGTACCCGCCTACCAGCTTCCCGCTGGGTATCATCAGCCTGCCCAGGGCGTGAAGCCGGCTGTTGATGCACTCCGAGATGATCACAATGTCCCCGCCCGCACGCAGGTTGGCCTCCTCACAGAACTTGCTGGTGATCTGCCCGCCCGCCGTCACCTTGCCTTGACCTCGACCAGCCACCCCCCCGCTGACCTGGATGTCCGTCCCCGCTTCGACCACCGCCGCCTCAATCGCCCCCCGAACCGCCACACCCGCCCCCTATCCACCTCTCCGAACCCCCGACACCAG
>JAGNEZ010000024.1 GCA_018003015.1 Phycisphaerae bacterium
TTCCGTCGATTGAGGATTCGCTATGAGATCCATGCTCAGAACTACCTGGGCTTCGTTCAGTTCGCCAACGCGATCATTTGCTGGCGGAGTGCTGAAGCATGAAAAACAGGGTTTTAGGACGCACTCTAAGTGAGAACACAACCCCACAAGCAGCCCTGTCTCGCGACCCGCCAACCCATCAGCTCTCGCCGCGCCCAAACATCCACCAGATCACCCCAGGAAAAACAGCGGGACACCCGTCATGTTGTTCCCAAGGGTCTCTGCCCCACAGCGACAGGCGCCATGCTCCCATCGACGTTGGCTTCGTTCAGCCAAATGGCTTCGTTTGGCCAAATGGCTTCGTTCAGCCAAATGGCTTCGTTTGGCCAAATGGCTTCGTTCAGCCAAATGGCTTCGTTTGGCCAAAAGACCATCTCCAACTCCCTCGCCGCGATCCGCCTCGCCTCCAGCCGGGCGGCCACTTGCTGGCCCGGCCGAGAGCGGCGATCATCAGCAAGCCAACGTTGGCTTCGTTTGGCGCTTTCCCCAAACGCACGGGGCCGGCTCGGTCTGGACCCGCCCGGGCGGCCAGCCATCGACCCTTGCCTGACAAGAGGTGCATATGAGATCGGACCGTAACCCCTGGATCGCGTTGACCTTGTGCGCGGCCGTCGGCGGAACCCTGGCCACCCGCTCATTCGGCCAGGCCGGGACGGGCATGACCGGCACGCCCTGGCCGGCAACCGATGGCCTCGGACGAAAACTGCCCCTCTCCGACGAGGTCGGCCCGCCTCGAGCAGACCGCTTCGTGGGCATCTTCTACTTCCTGTGGCTCAACGAACGACACAACAAGAGCCCCCACGGAGACGGCCCCTTCGACGTGTCCCGCATCCTCGCCAAAGACCCCGACGCCCTCAAAAAACCCGACTCGCCACTCTGGGGACCCATCGGAACATCCCACTACTGGGGCGAACCGCTCTACGGCTACTACCTCAGTACCGACCCGTGGGTGCTCCGCCGCCATGCCCACGCCCTCGCCGACGCCGGAATCGACACCCTCATCTTCGACACCACCAACGCCCTGACTTACCCGGAAGCCTACATGAAGCTCTGCGCGGTGTTCAGCCAGGTCCGCAAGGAAGGCGGCTCCACGCCTCAGATCGCATTCATGCTCAATACCCAGGCGGGCAAAACGGCCGAAAAGATCTACCAGGAACTCTACCAGCCAGGACGGTACCGCGAACTCTGGTTCCGGTGGCAAGGCAAGCCGTTGATGATCTGCGACCCCAAGGAGGCAAACCCCGAACTGCAACGATTCTTCACCCTCCGAAAAGCCCATTGGCCCTTCGAACTGGTCAACACCCCCTACGCGTGGCACTGGGAGAGCACCTATCCGCAGGTGTACGGCTACACCGACGATCCGACCAGACCGGAACAGGTCAACGTCGCGGTGGCCCAGAATCTGCGGGCCAGCGACGGCCAGGTGACTAACATGAGCCGCGGCGACGCTCGAGGGCGGAGCTTTCACGACGGGAAGATGGATACATCGCCAGGCGCGGTGAATCAGGGGCACAACGTGGCGGAGCAGTGGAAGCGGGCGATCGAGCTGCACCCGCCGTTCGTCATGGTCACCGGGTGGAACGAGTGGATCGCCGGTCGATGGGGACAGCCTGGCGGGCCGATCGAGTTCGTGGACCAGTTCAGCCAGGAATACAGCCGCGACATCGAACCCATGAAAGGCGGCCACGTCGACCACTACTACTGGCAGCTGGTGGCCAACGTGCGGCGATTCAAGGGTGCCCCAAGCCTCCCGAACAGCTCGCCCCCCACATCCATTCGCCTCGACAACGATCTCCAGTCCTGGCAAAGGGTCGAGCCCGAATTCCTCGATCACCTCGGCGAAACCAGCCCCCGCGATGAGGAAGGCGCCGCCGGCCTGCGCTACACCAACCACACCGGCCGCAATGACCTGGCCGCCGCGAAGGTCGCCCGCGACCCGCAGAACGTCTACTTCTACGTACGCACCCGCGAACCAATCACGCCCCCCACCGACCCCAACTGGATGTGGCTGCTCATCAATGCCGACCAGAACACCGCGACCGGCTGGGAAGGCTACGACTTCATCGTCAACCACACCATCACCACCGGCGGCACAACCTGGCTGGAGAGAAACAAAGGAGGTTGGAACTGGGAAAAGGTGGTACCCATTCGCTTCGCGGCCAAGGGACGCGAACTCCACCTCGCGGCACCCCGCTCGGCACTCGGCCTGCCCGAAGACACCACCGCCCTGGCCATCGACTTCAAGTGGGCGGACAACGCCCAGACACCCGGCGACGCCCTCGACTTCCTGGTCAGCGGCGACACGGCTCCCGACGGCCGCTTCGCATTCAGATACTCCGCCAGGTGATCGGTCAGCCGCCGTCGCGGGTCGCGGCCCCGGCAGGAAGACCGGCCTTCAGCTTCGCCCGCAGCTCCGTGGTCAGCTCCTCGTGATCGTCACCCAGCTCGCGGATCCAGAGGTTGCGGTACCGCACCGGGTGGCCATGGTACTGGAGCGTGAGCGGCAACTTGGGAGGGTGAGCCTTGTAGCGCGGCTGACGACGATACTCGGTCTCACCCATGATCTCGAAGTGGTTCTGGATCAGCACGCCGTTCTGCAGGATGGTCACGTACGCCGGACGGGCCAGCTTGCCGTCAGAGCCGAATCGCGGTGCTTCAAAGATGATGTCGTAACTCTGCCATTCGCCGGGCTTGCGGCAGGCGTTGACCAACGGCGGCCGCTGCTTGTAGATCGCCCCGGCCTGGCCATCAAAGTAGGTCTTGTTCTTGTGCGAATCGAGAACCTGGATCTCGTACTGGCCCATGAGGTAAACGCCACTGTTGCCGCGCCCCTGCCCGGAACCCTTGACCTCGGCCGGCGCAGCCCACTCGACATGCAACTGACAGTCGCCAAAGGCCTGCTTGGTGGTCAGATTGCTCCCACAAATGGCGTAGCCGTTCTCGATCTTCCATCCATCGGCATTGTGCCACTTGGAGAGGTCCTTGCCATCGAACAGAACAACGGCATCGGAGGGCGGACCACCCACCGGACCAGGATCGACCACCTTGGGCTCCGGCCAGGCAATACCACTGGTCCAGGGAGGAGGTTGACCCTGCCCGTGAAGGGCCCCCGCCAGAACACCAATCGTCACGATGAGAACCGCCCGCTGCCAGCGACGCAGATTGGCGCGTTGAATCAACTGGTCCACGTTCCGCTACCTCCACCCAAAAGGACCCCGATGACACTCGGCCACCCGAACGGGGGCCGGATTGGACCCATCATGGATAACCGACGGGGCGAAGGAGTGCAAGAGAGCTTTCAGCGATCAGCCGGAGAAGATGGCTGGGACACAGGCGGAGAGCGACGGTCAGCTCATTTGCGGCGTGCACGGCCCAGATGTGTGAGCAGCCATTCGAGGTTGCAGGACACGTGCGTCTCCGTCTCGACGATCCCCTCGGTGCGAGAGACCAGGAACCGCCGGTCGGCCTTGATCAGGTCGGCTCCATGATTAAGGTTGGCGACATCGTACGGCCCCGGGGAACTGGTCAGCTTGATTTCAACCGCCCATCGGGAAGCACCGAAGTCCAGAACCAGATCAATCTCGCGCTGATCGCTGGTACGCAGGAAGCAAGCCTCGAATGAACGGTCCGCGTGCTGCAAGGCTCCCAGTACCTGCTCGATGACATAACCTTCCCAACTCGCGCCGACCCAAGGTTGGCTCAGAAGCTGCTCGCCGCCGGCCACGTTGAGCAGTGCATGGAGAAGTCCGGAGTCGCGCCAGTAGACCTTGGGACTTTTGATCAGACGCTTGCCCAGGTTCGCGTGGTAGGGAGGCAGTCGGCGGATCAGGAATGCGCCGGCGAGGTAGTCCAGGTAGTTGTTGACCGTGTGATAGGACAACCCGAGGCTCCGACCGAACTGGGAGGCGTTCCAGAGTTGGCCATGCACGGCCGCGAGCATCTTGAGTAACCGGCGTGTAACCTGCGGCTTGGCCGGCAGGCCCCAGTTGGGAAGATCCCGATCGGTAAGCAGTGACAGGTAGTCCTGCTGCCATCGGGGGTATCGCTTCGGGCTCAGAACGCCCCCCTCGGGATACCCTCCGCAAAGCCAGAGCCGGCTGCGAGCCGCCCTCGAGGTCAGTTCGCCCCAGAGGAAGGGCGTCAGTTCCACGAGCGAGAGCCGGCCAGCGAGGGATTCGGAGACCTGGGCCATGAGCATTGGCGACACTGAACCCAAGAGCAGGAATCGACCTTTGCGGCGACGATCACTATCGATGGCGCCGCGAAGCCGTCTGAACACGCTCGGCCAGGCTTGAGCTTCGTCGAGTACGACCAGCGACCGGCCGGTGACGAGTTCGTCCCACTGGATATCGAGACGCAGGCGATCGCCATCCTGTTCGAGATCGAAATAGACACCGCCCAACTGCCTGGCCAGAGTGGTCTTGCCGGACTGGCGCGGTCCGATCAGGGCCACGGCGGGATACTCAGCAAGCCGTTTCTTCACGATTGTCGAGGCTTTTCGGAGCAGCATGCTTGTATTTTAGAAATTGATTTCTATTCTGCAAGACCGAGACCGGGCCTTCCTTACCGGAACTCAGCCGCCCAAGCAGCCTTCACGGCCGCTCGTAGGCCACACTGCCGAGTGACGGGTCAACGGTCATGAAGGCGGCGGTCTGCTCGTCCAGGGCACTGACGACTTCGGGCATGTCATCGAACAGAACGTCGATCTCGAGTTGCCGGCAGACCTCGGCTTTCCAGCGGCCAGCCTCATCTTGCCAAGACTTGGCGCCGCCGGCCTTCCGCTCGTCGTCGGCGAAGAGGATCAGTTCGTCATAAGAGACACCGCACTCGGCAAGGTCCTCCTCGGCGAAGCCTCGGTCCTCGCGATAGCTGATGATGTAGACCTTATGCCCGGCCGCCCGAAGGGCCTTGCTGATCACGGCGAAGAACTCCGGGCAACGGGTGATGGTGTCGTCGATGTCGAACGCGATCCGCATACACGGGACCTCGATCACGGGTCACAAGCGGCCGGGCCAAGCCACAGCCCACGGGCATCCTCCCCGATCCGGGCTGCACGTGCCACAGGCCGCAAGTTGGGCGATGTACCAAGGGAGCGACGTTGCGGTACAATCCGGCCATGCGAGCGATTGTAGAACGGGTGAATTCGGCTCAGGTGACGGTGGATGCGAAGGCGGTCGGGGCCATTCAGGCCGGACTGCTCGTCTATCTTGGCGTGGCGGCCGACGATGGGGACGAAGACGTCCGGTACATGGTGGACAAGATCCCCCACCTGCGGATCTTCACCGACCCGGACGGGAAGATGAACCTGAGCGTCAAGGACATCGGTGGGCGGCTGCTGGTGATCAGCGCCTTCGCCCTGCAAGCCGATGCCCGGAAGGGACGACGGCCGTCGTTCGACGCGGCGGCGCCGCCAGAGAAGGCAAACGCCCTCTACGAGCAGCTCTGCCGGGAGTTGACCGCCGCCGGACTGGTCGTGGAGAAGGGAGTGTTCCGGGCACACATGCACGTCAGCTGCCTCAACGACGGTCCGATCTGCATCCTGCTGGATTCGAAACGCACCTTCTGAGCGATCCATGAACCTTGACGTGACCAATACCATCCGCGTGAGCTGCGCCCCCGCCCTGGCCGAATACCTGGCCAAGGAGATCGAGGCCCTGGGCTACACCGTGACCGGGCAATACGACACCGGCGTGGACCTGACCGGCACGCTGGGCGACGCCATGCGGCTCAACCTCTACCTGCGAACCGGGATGAACGTGCTGTACTTCCTGCGTGAGTTCCCCTGCTCGACGGTCGAGGATCTGTACCGCGAAGTCGCTTTCATCGACTGGGAGCAGTGGCTGGATCCCGACGGGTACTTGTCGGTGGTTTCGCGGGTCGATACCCCCTCGGTCAACAATGAGACCTTCGCCAACAAGAAGGTGAAGGACGCGATTGTGGATCGGATTGACGACAAGGCTGGCCGGCGACCGAACTCGGGACCTGGTCGCGACCAGTTCGTGGTCAACCTGTTCTGGTTCAAGGACCGCTGCTGGTTGTACTTCAACACCTCCGGCGAGAAGCTGTCCAACCGGGGCTACCGCAAGATCCCCCACTCCGCCCCCATGGTGGAAACGCTGGCCGCGGGCGTGCTCATGGCCGCCGGTTACGACGGGCGGATGCCGCTGGTCAACCCGATGTGCGGAAGCGGGACGCTGGCGATCGAGGCGGCACTGATGGCCACCGGCCGGCCGCCAGGACTGCTGCGGAGCAACTTCGGGTTCATGCACGCACTGGGCTTCGACGACCAGGCGTGGCAGGCCATCCGCCGCGAGGCCCGCAAGGTCCGGGCCGAATCGCCACCCGGCCGGATCATCGCCTCGGATATCGATCCCCAGGCCGTGGATGCCGCCCGACGCAATGCGACCACCGCGGGCGTCGATCAACTCATCGAGTTCCACGTCTGCGACTTCGCCGATACCCCCCTGCCGGAAAGAACCGGCATGGTGATGCTGAACCCCGAGTATGGCGAGCGGCTCGGCAGGATGTCGGAATTGGAGGTCACCTACAAACGGATCGGAGACTTCTTCAAGCAGCGCTGCCCGGGCTGGACGGGCTACATCTTCACCGGCAACATGGAGCTGGCCAAAAAGGTCGGGCTTCGGGCGAGCCGGCGGATCCCCTTCTTCAACGCCCGGATCGAGTGCCGGCTGCTCAAGTACGAGTTGTATCCGGGTACGCGCCGGCGAGTCGTGGAGACTCCATCCCATTGAGGCCAGCACGACGGCGGCTTCATCGTGCATCGAACCGGGACGCTGCTCGCCGACCGGCGGGGCTACGGCCGCAGCCGCAGCCTGCCCGCGTCGATCAGAGCCCGCAGGTCGCGGCCGATTCGCTCGGAGAGGATGGTCGCCCCGGCGGCATTGACGTGCGAGGCATCGCCGAACAACCGGTCCTGGCAGCGCCCTTCGAACACTTGCCCATCGTAGCTCAGCAGCGGCACGCCTTTGCGCTCCCCGACCTCAACCAGCTGGCGGTGGAACCGATCCGCGGCCTCGGCGCCCGAGGTTCCCTCCAGTGCCGCCAGGACGGCCGGATGCTGCGGCGTGTCCAGAAGCACGACCTGCACGCCGTCGGCCAGGAGGCGATCCAGGTTGGCCTCGAAGAGCCGCCAACGAATCCCGTCCAGCCGTGCCCCTATATACCAGAGATTAGCTACTCCGCGCGTGGTCCTGGCGAAGCCCTCCGGATCCGCGGTCACATCCTCAGTAACCCGGACGTACCCTCGGTCACACATGGACGCGGGTGCCCTGCCGAACACCATCCCGCCGGGCATCACCCCCGACAGGATCAGTCTGGTCACCGGGTCCGGCGGCTCATCGGGCCAGCATCGCCGGATCAGCCCGGCGGCGCAGGCTCTCTCCGGCAGAAAGACCGCCCGGATGGCATGGGCACCGGAGGTCAGTCGCCATCGATCGATGAAACCCAGGGACCAGAGTGTCTCGTTGCCGAGAAATACCCCCTCATGGAGGCAATCGTTAACCGACCAGATGCCGACGCTCAGAAGCATGATCGGCCGATGGGAGAACCGCGGAGCGAACTCGCGATAGGCCGCGAGGGCCACCGCCGGCTCGCCTGCCGGTGTCCCGATATTGACCACTTCCGACCCCGCGACACCCAGCACGCCAGCGAGGACCTCCGGGATCACCTGGCTCGCGGCCCGCGAATCACCTGCCACCAGCAGGCTGGGCCGCCCGCCGGCGGTCAGCGTCAGGACCTTGTCCCGCAGGCTGTCCCGGGCAATCGGTTCGGGATAGGCCAGGCCGGCGAGGACATGAATCAGGCCCACCACCAGGCCGGCGGCCAGGGCCCCCAGGGGAAGCCGGCCAGCCAGGCGGACCATTCGAGCTCGCAAAAGACGCAGCCGATGGCCGATCACGACGCCGGCCGGCCATGACCACCCGGCGGGTCGCAACCCGGTGTCGAGCACGGAGAACAGGCTCTCAGAACTGGAAGTAGATGAACGGCTTGCCATCCGTGGCTCCGACCAGAACCAGTCCGTAGAACATCGCCGCGTAGGCCACGCCTCGAACCCAGACCGGGCAGCGTGGCAGGAACTCCAGATCGCCTCTGAACCGCTGGATCGCCTCCATCGCCAGCAGCGGCAGGGTCAACACCAGCAGGCTCACCACCCCGGTCTGCGAGATCGAGTTGGCCCCCTGCAGGATCCACCACGGCCAGGGCGACCAGACGGCATCCAGGAATCGACCGAGTTGGTCGACCGACTGACAGCGGAAGATCATCCAGCCGAGACAGACCAGCTGGAAGAAGCCGAGCACGGCCAACCACGAGACCGACCGATGGGCGGGCGGACCCAGGCGGGCAAACAGGCGCTCGATCACCGGCCGGAGCATCCGGTAACCGACCAGCAGGCATCCCTGATACGCGCCCCAGAGCACGAAGGTCCAGGCCGCACCATGCCACAGACCGCCCAGGATCATGGTCAGCATGAGGTTGATGCAGGTGCGCCGGGTGCCCCGGCGATTGCCTCCAAGTGGGATATAGAGGTAGTCGCGCAGCCAGGAGGAGAGGCTGATATGCCAGCGCCGCCAGAACTCGACCGGATTGCTCGAGAGGTAAGGAAGGTCGAAGTTCAGGCCAAAGTGGAAACCCATCATCCGGGCGCAGCCGCGGGCGATATCGGTGTAACCCGAGAAGTCACAGTAGATCTGCACCGCAAAGGCATAGGTGGCCACCACGATCGCGGCCCCGTCCGCACCCGGGGCGTCGAGGCGATAGACGTGGTCGACCAGCAGGGCCAGGTTGTCGGCAATCACCACTTTCTTGAACAGGCCCCAGAGCACGAGGTAGCCGCCGGTCCAGATCTCCCCGCCATTCAGACGTCGCGGCCGACAGACCTGCGGCAGGAACTCGCGGGCCCGCAGGATCGGCCCGGCGACGAGTTGGGGGAAGAACGCGACAAACACCCCGAACCGCATGAGGCTGCGAACCGCCCGCAAGTCACCCCGGTAGACATCGATCGTGTAGCTCAGGCTCTGGAACGTGTAGAAGGAAATGCCTACCGGCAGGATCAGATTGAGCAGCCGGGGTTCGAGTGGCAACCCGAGCATCCGGAGCAGACTCGCACCGCCGGTGGCGAAGAAGTCGAAGTACTTGAAAAAGCCGAGGATTCCCAGGTTGGAGACAATCGACGCGACCAGGATCGTCCGCCGAGCCTTCGCTGAGTAGAGATACGGGGCATTCGAAGGATCCAGGCCGGTGTCGGGATCCTCGCCGATCCGGCGGTCGAGCAATCGGGCGCACAGGTAGTCGATGCTGGTGGAGAGCCAGATCAGTCCAAGGAAACGCCAATCCCAGTAACCGTAGAAGAAGCAACTCGCGGCCAGCAGCAGCGCGTTCTGGAGGCGCAGACGCCAGGCCGAGAGGACATAGAGTCCATAGACCACGACGAAGAACGCCGCGAATGTCAGGCTGTTGAAGACCATCCGGCATGGCTCCAGCGTTACGTATCTGTCGGAAGGGCGGGATGACCGGTTGAGTTAGCGGACCTGCGTGTCGGGGCAAGCGTCCGATAATCGCGGCGGCTGGTTCCGGGATACTCGCACCCAACGGTCGTACCACCGGGCATTTGCGAACGGATGCGACCTGGCGCTATACTCGACGCCTGGCCCGAAACACAAAGGGGACCACCATGCTGACTACCCGTGCTCGGATCATTCTGTTGGCCGGTTGCCTTCTCGCCGCCTCATCGACGGTCAGGGCGGAGCCACCCGTCACGACAAACGAAGGGACACACGCTTGCCGATTGCCTGCACACCTGCCGCCGACGATGGCGGCCTGGTTCTGGCATGGTCGCGAGTTCGAACCGGGCGGCTACAAGCCATACCTGGACATGACCGCCCGGCATTCGGGCATCAACCTGCTCACGACCACGCTGCGCGTAGCCGGCCACGAGGTCACCGAGCCCGCGGTACACGACCAAATCAAGGCGGCGGCAGAATACGCCAGAGGGTTGGGCATCCGAATGGTCATGGACCTGGACGTACGGTTGGCCCGGGAGGCCTTCCGGAAGGAATACCCCGACGAGATGGAGGGCATGCTCCGGCTTCGTGAGATTCCGCTCGGCGATTCAGGCGAGGTCGGCTTGAGCATCGCCAGCGAGGAGCCTGCGGACCACTACACGTATGGCACCACGCCGTATGTGGCCTTGACCGGCCGTCTGGTACGGGTCTACTCCTACGTTCGCGGTCCGCAAGGCATTGAGCCGGAGACGGTGCTGGATGTCACCCAGCGGTGCCGCGTCCGAACGGAGACGGCTAAGGAAGTTGCGGTGTCGTTGCCCTGTGATTCCGAGAGCAAGGGGCGTACGGCGTGCGTTGTTGTCTGCTTCACCCATTTGACCCCGGCGGCGTTCGGGCCGCATCTCGATACGTTCCAGCGCAGAATCCTGGAGGGCTACCGGGATGCCGGCCTGGCCGGAGCCTGCAAGGATGAATGGGGGTTTCCGCCCTGCTTTGACGGCTGCCCGGCGCACCACGACTTCTGGTACTCCCGTTTCGAGGCCGAGGCCTATGGAGGTCGGACCGGTGGACGGGAGCTGGTGCGGGATGGCCTGCTGATGGCATTCGGCGAACGTGGGCGCGAGGCGGAGCGCATCGCGGCCATCAATCAGTTCACGCAGATGTGCCGCGAGCGTCACGCGGGCGTTGAGATGCTGTTCCACCGGTCGGTCAAGGCGGTGTTCGGACCGCAGGCGGTTGTGGCCACCCATCCGACCTGGTGGCCGTACCCGGACCGGCGCGAGTTCATGAAGAACGGCCTGGACTGGTGGGCGGCCACGCGGGACGTCGCCCAGACGGATGAGGCGACGCCGTTCTGCGTGCGGACCGCGCTGGCCAAGCGATGGGGCAGCCCGGTCTGGTACAACATGTACTACTCGCCCAAGGTGGACGACTACCGAGCGGAGCTGTGGTCGGCGGCCCTGGCCGGGGGACGGATCAACTATCACCCGCTGTGGCCGATTGATGGCGGGCAGGGCTTCGATGAGGGATGCAAGGCGCTGCTTCGCGGGGAGCTGATGCGCGGCGAATGCCGGGTGCGGCTGCTGAGCTTCATCACGACGGCGCCGCTCGATTGCCCGGTGGCAGTGGTCTTCGGACACCCTGGGGCGATGAACTGGGCAGGGAGCGGGTACGACGATGTCGGGATCGGGCTGACGGATGCCTTGTGGCAGGCGGGCTATCCGGCGGACCTCATCCCGACGAGCGAGATCGAGTCCGGTTCACTGCGCGCCGGCCGCGATGGCCATGTGCAGTATGGCGGCCAGAAGTACCGGGCGGTGGTCATCTATCATCCGGACCTGGACAAGCCGGCTACCGCGAAGTTCTGGCACAAGCTGATCGCCGACGAGACCCTCGCCAAGGGTGCGGTTTCGCGTGATTACGCGGCATTCGTCGGCAAGGCGGCGGGGGGTCAAACCAGCCTTTATCGGATCGGCGACTGGAAGCGGGGTTTTGACGGCAAGCCGTTCGATGGGGCGACGGCGCTGCCCAAGGACACGATCGTAGCCGCGGACGTGCCGTCGGTGACCGCGCTGATTGTCGCCCGGATGAAGGAGCTGGGTATCGAGCCCCAGGCGGCGGCGGATCGGGTTACGGGATTTGCGGATTGTCACAGCATGGCGTCGCCGGTGGCGGGACACACGCGGCTGATTGACGGAACTCACGTTGTGGTATCAGGGGTGAAGTCGGCGGGCGGCGACCCGATCCAAACGAGGTTCACGATCAAGGGCCGGAGTGTGACCGTGGATGCGGTAGGTTTGGCTGCGGTGCGATTCGGTCCCGACTGGCAGCTCGAGGCCTTTGCGGCGGGCGGGCTCAAGCACATCGAGGCGGGTGAGTTCAAGCTTGATCTGCCAAGCCGGGCCGATCTGGCGGTCTGGCGCGATTCGCAGGGCAAGATGCACGGCGTCCTGCAGGGCTGGAATGGGGAGGTGCCTGCGGCACTGGCGGCGGTGACGGATGACTGGTTGCGAATGGGAGTGCCCAAGGAGATGGAGTGATCAGGAGCGGTGCACCAGCCGTGAACCACCGGCCTGTGGGCCGGCCCGCGGTGGGATGGGTCCTAAAGGAGGCTTTACGATCTATCTGGCGCCAGCTCAGGGACACAGGCGAGACCGGCGGCATCGCGACGCCCAGCCGAGCGCAACGGGCAGGAAGATGCTGGGAGACCAGACGGAACGGCTGAGCCAACTTGTTCGGAGGATCCGGGAATTGAAGACACGGCGATCCACATACCTCGTGGTTCTCTTCTGTCCGTTGACCGCTTTCGGCGCCGAGCCGGCGGGCACCGGAGGCAGGATGACGTTCCTGGACAACGGCCGGGTCCGCATCGGCATGGATCTAGAACTCGGGGGGGCCGTCACCTTTCTTTCCGGCGCGGATCATCCGGGCAACATCATCAACAGTGCCGATCTCGGGCGGCAGATTCAGATGTCGCACTACTCGGGACCGTGGCCGTTCGAAGTCGGGGGCAAGAAACCGAATCCGGCGTGGGCCGGGCTGGGCTGGAACCCGATCCAGACCGGCGACTGCTACGGGAACCCGTCGAAGGTGCTCGCACACCGCAACGATGGCAAGGAGATCTATATCAAGTGCATTCCGATGCAGTGGCCGCTCGACAACGTTCCGGGCGACTGCGTGTTCGAGACCTGGACGACGCTGGACGGGCCGGTCATCCACATGCGGTACCGGTGCACCAATCGCCGCGCCGACCAGACGCCGTATCGCCCCTGCCCGCAGGAGTTACCGGCGGTCTACACCATCTCCAGGCTATGGCGGCTGATGTCCTACACGGGTGACAAGCCGTTCACCGGCCACAAGCTCACGCAGGTCACCAATGACTGGCGCCGACCCTGGCCATGGACGCGGTTCACGGCCACGGAGCGATGGGCGGCGCTGGTGGACGACGGGGGCTGGGGCCTGGGCGTCTTCAAGGACGACGGCGGCGAGTTCCACGGCGGGACTCACGGCGACGGCCGGTCCGACGATCCCAAGCATGGCTCGACCGCGTATCTTGCCCCTGTTCACAGGGAGAACTTCGATCACAACATCGTCTACGAGCACCGGACGGAGTTCATGGTCGGCAGACTCGACGACATTCGCCAGCGCTTCAATGACATGGCGACGCGGACGCCGCCCGCCTGGCGATTCGTCCAGGACCGACAGCACTGGACGTTGGGCGACGCCACCGATCAGGGCTTCCCGATGAAAGGCGAATGGCGAGTCAAGTTCGGCGACAAGAGGCCGCGCCTCGAAAGCCCGTTGCAGTGCTGGCGCGCGGAGAAGGCCCCGTTGGCGCACCTCGAAATCGCCTGCCGGGGTACGGCGATGAAGGCACGACTTTTCTGGAAGCGGCTCGATGATGACAGATACGACGGCAAGAAGTCCCTGCCGCTCGAACTGAACCCCGACGGCGAGTTCCACGCTTATCGTCTGGACCTTGCCTCGTCATCCGAGTATTGCGGTCTCATCACCGGGCTGGCCCTCGAGCCGAGCGCCGAACCACGCCCGGGAGCCGAGATTGCCGTCCGATCCATCGCCCTCTCGGCACGACGGCGCTGAGCGTGGTGGCGAGAGTGGCCCCGGTTGATTGGATTTCCGCGTTCATGGGAGGCGGTCATGAGCATTGTTCTGTTGCGTGGGCCGAAGAGACAGGCCGTGCTTGTCGCGATGATGGCCGCATGGACGGTGAGCGGATCCGGCCGACCGTCGCCGGCGGCGGCTGAGGAATCGGAAGCGAAGGCCCGGCTGCCCACTGAGCCGGTCGCCCCGGGCGAAGCGTCGGCATTTCAGCCGAACATGGTCGTGACGCACCTGCCCGAACGACCGGTCGCGAACGGCGGGCCCAGCGAGGAAATCAGCCTGGCTCCTTACGGTTGTACCAAGTTCCGGGTCTCGATGTTCCCGATCACGGAGCAGGCCTTCGCCGCTCTGAAGTCGGAGAGCGCGGTAGGCTCCGGGAACAAGTAGACGGACCGAGGAGGGCGCCCCGCCGGCCAAGGCGTACGCACCGGTGTCACACCGTAGGCCGCACCAGGCGATACCGACGGCACGAGTCACGACACGAGCGGATCGTTGAGAAGTGCTCGCCGATGCCGTAAAGTGACCCCACGAATGACCGGGAAGACGAACAACCTGTCCGGCGGCGATGCCGCCGACCTGCTCACGCCGGCTATGCGCCAGTACATTGAGCAGAAGGCGGCCGCGCCGGACGCGCTCCTGCTGTTCCGCATGGGCGATTTCTACGAGTTGTTCTACGAAGACGCGGTGACCGCCTCGCGGGTGCTGGGCCTGACCCTGACCAGCCGGGGCAAGGACAAAGGCGGAACGGCCATCCCGCTCGCCGGGCTGCCCTACCACGCCCTGCAGTCCTACCTGTCCAAGCTCGTCCACGCCGGCTACAAGGTGGCGATCAGCGAGCAGGTCGAGGACCCGCGTCAGGCCAAAGGCGTGGTCAAGCGCGAGATCGTGCGGATCGTCACGCCCGGCACGCTGACCGAGGACGCGCTCCTGGAGCAGCGGGCGGACAACTATCTGGCCTGCGTCTGCCGACTCAAGGACGAGTGCGGGCTGGCGTTCGTCGAGCTGTCGACCGGGGCGTTCTGGGTGCAGACGCTGGCCGAGCGGTTGCTGGTCGACGAACTGGTCCGGCTGCAGCCGGCGGAACTGCTTGTGCCTGAACGGCGGATCGACGCCCAGGACCCGTTGGTGGCCGCACTCCGCAAGCTCACCGGGGCGGGGCAGGCGTTGCCCGAACTGACCATCACCAACCGGGCGGGGCACCTGTTCGATCCCTACCAGGCCCAGGAGACGCTTCGCAAGCACTTCGGCGTGGTCACGCTCGAAGGGTTCGGATTCACCGGCATGGATGCGTCGCTCTGCGCGGCGGCCGTCATCGTCGATTACCTTGCCGAGACGCAGAAGACCTCGCTCAACCACATCGTCAAGTTGTCGCGGCGGTGTTCGAGTGACTACGTGTTGATTGACGAGGCCACGTGGCGATCACTCGAAGTGGAGCGGACGCTGCGGAGCGGGGCGGCGGCCGGATCGCTGGTCTGCGCGGTGGATCGCACCTCGACGGCCATGGGCGGGCGTTGCCTGCGACGGTGGCTGGCGGCGCCGCTGCGCGCGGCCGGGGCGATCATTGCCCGGCAGGAAGCGATCGCGGACTTGCTGGCCGACGTGCATCAGCTGGAGGCCATCCGGACCGAACTGGGGCAGCTGGCCGACATCGAACGGATCACCTCGCGACTCGGTGTGGGGCGGGCATCGCCGCGTGATCTGCTCGCGCTGGGACGGACGCTGCTGGCGGTCGAGAAGGTGGCCGATCTGCTCGACGAGACGGGCCGGAAGACAAGTGGGCGCTGTGAGACATCGCTTTCGTGTGGCACAGGCGTTTCGCCTGTGAACAAGCCATGTGGCACAGGCGCCTCGCCTGTGGAGGCCTGGCGGGGTGAGTCCGGCACCCTTCACCCCGACCAGACGCCGGTGCCACCCGCGGCGCTGCCGCACCCGGAAGTGCCGCACCCCGAAGCGACGATCCGGCAGGTGCCGTTCCTGGCCGAGCGATCGGTGGCCCTGCGCGGACAGCGTGACTTGGCCGAGTATCTGACGACCGCTTTGCACCCCGACGCGCCGCTCATGGTCAGCGAGGGTGGTGTGATCGCCAATGGGCACGACGCCGAGCTCGACCGGCTGCGCTCGATCGGCAGCGACGGGCGCCAGTGGCTAGCCGACTACCAGGTTCGCGAGATCGAGCGGAGCGGCATCCCCAGCCTCAAGGTTGGCTACAACCAGGTGTTCGGCTACTACATTGAGGTCACCAATACCCACCGCGAGCGCATTCCGGCCGATTACGTCCGCAAGCAGACGCTCAAGAACGCGGAGCGCTACATCACCGACGAGCTGAAGAACTACGAGACCGAGGTGCTGACCGCTCACGACCAGGCGATTCAACGGGAGATCGCCCTCTTCGAGATCATTCGCCAGCATGCGATCGAACACATCCGAGCTCTGCAGGTGCTGGCGACGGCCGTGGCCGAGATCGACGTGGCCGCCGGACTGGCCCACCTGGCGGACGAGCGGCGATACGTCCGGCCGGAGCTGACTGCCGAACCGCTGCTGGAAATCCGCGATGGGCGGCATCCGGTGCTGGACCAGACCCTGGCCGAGAAGTTCGTGCCCAACGACTGCGAGTTGGGCCTGACCGCCGGTGAAGGTAAGGATCGCCAGACGCTGGTGGTGCTCACCGGTCCGAACATGGCCGGCAAGAGCACGTACATCCGCCAGGTTGCGCTGCTGACATTGCTCGCCCAGGCGGGGAGTTACGTCCCCGCGGGCTCGATGCGCTTCGGACCGGTCGATCGCATCTTCGCCCGCGTCGGGGCATCCGATGAGATCAGCCGCGGGCAATCGACGTTCATGGTCGAGATGACCGAGGCGGCCAACATCCTCAACAACGCCACCGAGGAGAGCCTGGTGATCATCGATGAACTCGGCCGGGGCACGAGCACGTTCGACGGTCTGTCGCTGGCCTGGGCGATTGCCGAACAGCTGGTGACCAGAATCCACTGCCGCACGCTGTTCGCGACCCACTACCACGAGCTGACGCAACTGGAGGACAACCTCGTCGGGGCGATCAACTGCAATGTCGCGGTTCGCGAGTGGGAAGACCAGATCATCTTCCTGCATCGCATCGTCCGCGGCGGGACGGACCGCAGTTACGGCTCGCACGTCGCCAAGCTGGCAGGCATCCCGCCAAGGGTCATCGAGCGCAGCCGGCAGTTGCTGGCCGAGCTGGAGTCCAATTTCTCGGCCGTCCGCCGGGCTCCGATCCGCACCGCCGTGTGCACCAAGCCGAAGCCGAAGGACAACCAGCTCATGCTGTTCGCGGTGACCGACCCGGCCGACGACGTGATCGAGGAGATTCGCAGGACCGATCCGAACAACATGACCCCACTGGACGCGCTCAAGCTGATCGAACGCTGGCGGGGATTGCTGCATTGATAGCGGCTGCCGCGCGGCGGTAGATCGGGAGCGGCAACCGATCGGAAGCAACAACAGGAACGCGAGGCTGCGAAGTGGCGTGGCCGAGAGACCGGCCCCCGACGGACGCGATTTTGGATGTCGTCCTCCTTCGACCCCAGCGGGGCCGCGGTTTGTAGCCCGGGGCGATACGCTGCCCCGGGAACAAGGCGACGCAAGTTCCTCCCAATCGCCCCAGCGGGGCGGAGGAATGGTGTTGAACGTGTAGGGATTCTCCTGTGTTGAGAAGACCATCCATACAAAGAACCTATCTCACTCTGGAGTGTAGGACGGGTTGCGAACCTGTCGCGCGGCCGGCAAGATGCCGGTCCCACACCTGACGGAATAGGCTCACAGTTTTCACATGCCGAGAAGGCAAGGGTTGTTGCCATGGGTGAATGCATCCCCAAGATCGAGCACTGGCCGGAAGAGGCCATCACGGAGAATGATGATCGTCTGCTTCGCGAGGTGCTGAGCACCTGCTACCAAGGGCCGGACGACTGGATGTTCCCGACCCGGCGATACTGGCAGGAGCCTCCGCAGCATCGCTGGTGGATGCGCGGCTCGACCGGCGTGATCATCTCGCAGATCGCGGTTCACGACAAGGTCATCGGTTCGCCGATCGGTGATCTAAGGATCGGCGGGGTGGGACTGGTCTGCACGCACCCGGACTACCGGCGGAAGGGCTACGTTCGCTTGCTGCTGACCGAAGCCCTGCCATGGATGAAGCAGCAGGGTATGGGTTTCAGCCTTCTCTTCGCGGCCGTCGATGCGTACTCGTCAAGCGGCTACATGCCGGTCAACAATCCGTTCCATCAGTTCGACTTTCGAACCAGGCAGTGGGTGACCAAGCTCATGCCCAAGGCCATGCTCGCCCCGCTGGCGGGCATCCCCTGGCCGAAGGGTGAGATCGACCTGCGCGGGATGGAGTTCTGACTTTCGCGTGTGGCGGGAGGGTCGGCATTGCGGTCAATCCGCGCAGTCGGGCGCCGCTGCGAGGCCCGGCCCGCTCATGCAGCCCCGGAGCACGTCGATATCCCGGGCATCGACGTCGGCATCATTATCCAGGCGAGCGCTCTGGCAGGCGTCCTCCGTTTGTGGCGTGGTTGGGCCGGTCAGGCATCTCTGCAGGCGGGCGAAATCGTCCATATCCACGTCGCCGTCGCGGTCAATGTCGGCACGCAACAAGGCGCTCGGCATGACAAGCAGGGCAACCGACGAGGCCGGCAACTCAACCGTGATCGTGCCGGTCAAGGCGACATCCGCGTCACGTACAATCCGGGTGAGATCGACCGCGCTGTAGCGATAGAGCTGACCGCGTGGACCCGCAGCGAAGTTGCGGATCGTCGGCGTCACGGCAAGGGCATCCAACGTCTTGTTGATGAAGACGACGGTCAATGCGCCGTCGCCGCGCTCGGCGGCGTAGACCGAGACGAGGCTCTGATTGCTGCTGACGGCGGAGATGGCGGTCTCTCCGAATCCGCTTCCCGCGCCGTCATAGTTGCGATAGATGCGGAACGCGAATGCGCCCGGCTCGTCGAACGAGGGCGGATCCCACAGCGTCGCCAGGTCCAGACCCTCGCGGCCGAAGATGCCGAGCACATCGGCCTGGGCGAGGGCCCCGTTGATGTGGTTGAGTGCCCCGAAGTTGTACTCGGTGACGGCCAGCCGGGTGCCGGGATAATGGGCAGCCACCCAGGCTTTCATGCGCGGGACGAGCCGGACGGCCTCGCCGATCCAGCTCTCGTCGACATAGGTCGGATCCCACAGCGAGCGGGTCGATCGTAATCGCTTGGCCTGCGTGGGGGCATCGCCCGCGTCGGAGAGGGCCACGCCGGACTGCGGGTAGTAGTGCAAGTCGAGGTAGTCGAGGATCCGCAGGCCGGTGGTCTGCTCATAGATCTGCATCTGCTGGAGGTACCATTCGACGAAGGGTATGTCGCCGTGGGCTTTGCGGTCGGGCCGTATGTTCCACCAGCTTCCGCCGCCGGCGGCGTCGGCCGCGGAGTAGAAGTAGGCCGTCCAGCCCCAGAGGACCGGTCCGAGGGTCAGGGCTTCGGGGTCGGCGGCCTTGACCGCGGCGGCATACTCGTAGGTCCGGTCGCGCATCTCGTCGTAACTGGTCCCGGCCGGGTGGACGTCGCGGTGGGTGCTGTTCCAGAGCATCGGCTCATTGTCGAGGTTGTAGAGGCGGACGCCGCCGGAGGAGGCACTGCCAAAGCGCCCCGCCAGGTGGGCGATCCAATTCTGCACGAAGGACGGCCCGGTGGCCGTGCTGGTATCGATCGGATCGTTGTCGGTGATCAGTGTGCCGTCGGGCCGGACGCCGTTGCCGCAGTCCGGTGCCCACGGGTCGGTCTTCTCCTGCGGGCCGTACTTGGCCACGCTGAAGCCGCAGGCCCGGGCCCGGGCCTTCGGTGTCCAGCCGATGAGCGGCAGGGTCACAATCGTCTCGGTTCCGGTGGCCATGTCCTGCTCGACGAACCGATCGGTCACGGAGCCATTGGGCAGTGTGCCGGGGCTCGAGTTGGTCTCGGGGATGTTCTCGAAGTACCAATCGCTGGCCCGGTTCGAAGTGTCGTTTTGCCAGTTGTAGCGCGTCGTGGCGTTGCCGCCGAACCGTCGAACGGGCAGGCGAACATCGGCGGCGAGATCAGCATCCGCGAAGTTCATGCCGTAGATGTAGGGGCTGATGGCATGGCGATTGGCCGCAGCATCAATGACCAGCGTCGGCGGGTCCGGGGGTACAATGATTCCGCCCACAAGTACGATCTCGTCCAGATAGAAGGCCGGCTGGGCCGCGCCGCTGTTGTCCTGCCACACGAGCCCACTGATCGCGGACACCCCCAGGGAGCTGATCGGGATCTCGATGTCGGACCATGTTCCCGCGATGGTCAGAGACAGGGTCACGCCAGCCCCTGGGGACGAGGAGGCGTCGTAGGCCATGACTTTCACCCGATGGCCGCCGGTCGTCCCTCCATGAATCGAGAAACGCAGCCCGGTGTAGTCCGACGCCGTCAACGTGGTATTGGTGTGCAAAAACAGCCCGGCCCAGGCCTTGTTGTACTTGACCGAGATGGAATGACCCGAGGTGCCCTTGATGGGACTCGAGGTGCTGAAGCCGGCCGTCGTATCCCACGACCAGTTGGCCCAGCCGGAGGCGAGGGAGTCGCCATAGACGGGAAGATCGGCGGCCTCCAGGGCGGCCGAGGCCACGAGGACCGCAATGACCGACGCCGCACTCCGTTTCCACGGGCTGTGCACTATTCCACCTCCTCCGGACCATGGTGAACGATTCGATGGGCTCGCCGCAATCTCGATTCGCAGCTACGAGTGTACCTCCCCTGCTCCGCGCGGTCAATGCGACGGCGCACAACATTCGATGCGAGCAGGGCTTGCACTTCTCGGAACCTCGCGACAAGATCATCGCTCAGCGGCGTTCAGGAGGAATGGGCGTCCCACGAAGACAGACGGAGAAACGACCATGCTCGCTGGATCATGGGTAGCGATGCTGATTCAAGGCACGCTTCTTGGCGCGGGTCCGGAGCCGGGCCTTCACGCTCACTACGCGGCCCTCACCTGCACGAGAGACGCGGCCGCCCCCTTTGCCGCGGTGGATTTCGTGTACGGGCCGATGGAACCTATCGCGGGTCAGTCCTGCGTCTGGTGGCAGATCGAGGCCCGGGCCGAGGACGACGCTCAGGCCCAGCCCCTGTTCCAGCTCCAGGCCTGTACAACGCGTGATCCGCTGATCCGCTCGCCCGAGCCATTGCAGTTTCGCCGCTACCTGCTCCGCATCCCGGAGACCTCCGAGGTCCTGGAGTACCGCAAGGTGCACGGCGGTGAGCCGCTGCTGCCGCCCTGGTTCGATTTCGCGCGGTACTTCGTGCCTCAGCGGGCCAAGGGCAGCGGTCTCACCGACGGGGCCCCCGAAACCTGCGAGTATCTCGGACATGTGCTCACCCTGCGTCATGTCGGTCGCAACGTGCCGTGGACACCGCTGAAGCCCAAGGTCCTCGAGCTAGACCCTGAGCTGCTGGTCGGCACGTCGCGCAACTTCAAGGACACCGAAGGCCGCCGCCTGCCCCAAACGCCACAGAAGCAGAACTACCAGTACACGCCGTTCGTCGAAGCCGACTATCCGATCATGCTCGAGGCGGGAATCAACCTGTTCATCGTCTCGCCCGAGCAGGAGAAGTACGTCCGCGACGAGCCGGTGTTCTATCTGCGCGGGGCGGGCAAGGACAAGCCGCTGCGGTATCCGGCCGACCTGTATCGCAGCAACTACGTCGGTTCGCAGATGTTCATGGACGAGCCGTCGATCATCATGGTGGGCGATGTCCGGATCCACAAGACACTCAAGTACTTCTCCGACGCTGCGGCGGTGATCGAGAAACGCGTTCGGGCGGGCTATGAGTCAGGCGGGAACGACGGGGCGTTCGACCTGGAGAAGGCCCTCATCAAGCAGGGCGTCAGTTTCGGGGACATGCGGCTGATGCAGTACGACTATCCCTCGTGGGAAACGCTCTATGACACGACCTACTATCAGATGGCCGGTGGCCTGACCGGGATTGTGCACGAAGGCCGCTACCGGGTAGCCGACTTCGACAAGGCCGTTGCCAAGTGGACGGCCGAGCCGCGTCGGCACACACCGGAGGAAGTTCTGCGGTATCACTATGCCTTTCTCCGAGGCGGATCACGGCCGTTCGGCAAGCATTGGGGCACGGCCATCTACGGGCAGTGCGACGCCGCGGTCGCTCCTCGAGCCATGACCCTGGCCTACGACATGGGGGCCCGCTACGTGTGGTTCTGGACCTCGGACCACGACCACCACGTCCCCTGGCCCGAGCAGCTCGAGCTGGCCCGAACGCTCAAGAAGCACCGGCTTGAACATCCCCGGCCGTCGATCTTCGGTCCCCCGCCGGGGCGCGACCTGGCGATCGTGATACCGTACGGCTACTTCCTGTCGGTGGACAACCTGTGGTGGGTACGGGTGATGGACGCGGAAGGCAAGAACGAAGCCTCGGCGAGGTATCGGCGGCTCATGGGGCGAGCCCACGCGGCCATCCAGCAGGCGTTTGATCGCAAACTGGATTTCGACATCACTGTCGACGACGACCGCGAGATCACCGGCTACCGCGATGTGCTGCGGATCACGGACGAGGAGTAGGATCCCTGCCCGCGGTCGGTCGCCGAACCGTTGAAGGGGAAGGCGACGGGGGTACCGACGACATCGGACTGTGCGGATGGAGTGGGACAGGCACGTCCGACTCGCGGCGCAGGCCCGAACCCCCTGCGGGGGTGGCCAAGGACGCGAGCAAGAGGTGGGGAGCGGCCACGGACGGGGTCTTTCATAAGCCCTTCTTTTACAAGTTTTTACAGAAGGGTGAGTGAGGGGATTCGAACCCCCGACTCCCAGGACCACAACCTGGTGCTCTAACCAACTGAGCTACACTCACCGTCGGGACGCCCCCGGAATCCGCATCGCGGCACGCCCTGGAGCTGTCGAGCATGACAAGATATCGCCGGAGGGGTGGTTTTTCAAGATTCAGTCGATTCTGACCAATGAATCCAACGATCCGAAGGTGTTGGGGACCTGGCCTTCCGCCTCGTTGTCCAGCTCCCATTGGCCGTCGACGAGGTACTTGTAGCGATACTCGCCGGGGGCCAATTGCAGCCTCTTGCGGTAGGTACCGTCTTTCTGACGCGTCATCCGGCCCTCGTGAGGACGCCATTCGTTGAACGACCCGGCAACTTCGACGCGTTCACAGTGGTTCCGCGGTGAGTATACGAACGTGACCTGTTTGCCTCTCTTAATGGTCATAGCTATCCCTCTTCTGGCCGGCAGTTTTCCCGGCGCGCGGACTACCCCGCAGATGTCCCATTATAGGACCGGCGGCGGAAGGCGGCCAACCGGACCGTACCGGCCGCTGCTTGGCCTGTGCCCCGAACGCATGGCGGGCAAGATCGGGACTCGCAGAAGCGGATCCCTCGCGAACAGGCTCGGCCGGCCACCGATTAGATCGGCTCGAATGGCGACCGATCGTCTCGGGCCTTGCTCGCTGAGAGCCCGGGCATCATCCTGGTCAGGCGTTCGGCCAGCGCGGCGAGGACCGGCCGTTCGCTCTCCCAATGACCCAAGGCGATGGCCGACTTGCCTATGCGTAAGATGGTCAGCGCGTCGTGGTGGCGGATCTCACCCGTCACGATGATATCGCAGTTAGCCGAGCGGGGCTTTTCGAACGGCAGCATGCCGGCGGATCCGACACACACGGCGGCTCGGGCGACCACGGCGTTTGAGACGCCGACGATGGTGCCGCTTCTGGATCCCGTCGCCTTCTTGAGCTTGCGGGCCAGGGTCGCCGGGGTGGTTCGCGGAGGAAGTTGCCCGACCCGGCCGATGCCGAACGACGGTGCCGCGGCCAGCGGGTAGATGTCATAGGCCGGCTCTTCGTAGGGGTGGCTGCGGAGGAGGGCGTCGACGACCTCGGGCAGGCAGCGGTTCGGGGTGACCATCTCAATGCGTACCTCGGGGACCTTCTCCAGCTGACCGCGCCGGCCGATCCTGGGCGAGGTGGTCTCGGTGCCGTAGAACGTGCCTTCGCCCGGGATGCGGTAACTGCACATCACGTAATCGCCGATCCGGCCTGCGCCGGCGGCCGACATGACCGCGGCCACATGGTCCACGTTTCTGGGAGGCACGAAGGTGACCACCTTGGACTGTGTTCCGGCCGGCGTGGTGTACTCAAACGGCTCGACGTCGCTCAGCCCGCACAGATCGGCCATCACGTCGTTTGTTCCTCCCGGAGCGGCATCCAGGGCGGTGTGGGGCGAGTAGATGGCGATACCGGCGGCGATGGCTCGATGGACGATGGCGTCGGCGCCGGCGCTGTCCGCACGTAGCCGGCTGACCGGGCGGAAGAGCGGGGGATGATACGCGAGCACCAGCCCGCAGTTGGTAGCAGCCGCCTCCTGCAGGACCTGGGGCGTGAGATCGATGCAGAGGAGGATGGACCGACACGGAGCGGCCGGATCACCCACCAGCAGGCCGACATTGTCCCATGACTGAGCCAGATGCGGTGGAGCGATGTGGTCCATGGTGGCGGCCACGTCGCGGACGGTGATCTTGTTCCTAGCGAGTTTGGACATCGCGATTCTCCGTTCTCGGCGTTGGGTTCTCAGCCTGCGGTCTGTCTCGTCCTTGCTCTCATCAGAGCCAGCCATTCGGTATAGCCTTTCACATTCAGGGCCTTGTCGCGCATCTGGGCGTCGCGGAACGTGCCGGCGATGTCGGCCAGGATTTCGAGTTGGGCTCCGTCGTCATGCTGGGGGGTGAGGATCAGGAAGATGAACTGAGCGGGCTCACCGTCCGGGGCATTGAAGTCGATTCCATCTCTCGAGATCCCAGCGGCCACGAGCGGCGCGGCCAGCTGCTCGATGCGGGCGTGGGGAACGGCGACGCCGCTGCCCACGCCGGTCGGCATGGTGCGCTCCCGATCGAGGACCGCCTGCTCGATCTCGTTCTGTGCCAGACCATGCAGTGAGGAGGCCGCCTGGGTCAGCACCCGGATCGCCTCCTCGCGACTGCGGGCCGGGATGGGATTGAGGAACATCCTCGCGTGCATGAAGCCGGCCAGGTGCCGCGGTTTCTTCAGTTTGAGCAGCCGCTGCATGGCCGGACCAGTCATCATCGTCGTGGCCAGAGCCATGACCACCAGGGCGACGAACATCCGCTCATCGATGACGCCATACTGGCGGGCGAGCAATCCGAGCACAATCTGCATGGCGCCGCGAGCGTTCATGCCGAAACCCAGGGCCCACGATTCGCGCGACGACATGCCGCACAGCCATCCGCCCAGCCCGCAACCCGCGATCTTCCCCACACAGGCCAGGACCAGGACAAGGAGGACCAAGACGGTGTCGAAGCGGGCAACGAAGTTGAGGTTCAGGCCGATGCTTGCGAAGAACAGCGGGGCGAAGATGAATGAGACGAAATCGCTGATGATCGTTCGGGTATGCTCGCGAAGATGAGGCGAGTCGCCGATGGCCACCCCTGCCAGAAACGCCCCGAAGACCACGTGAACACCGATCCACTCGGTGAACGCCGCGCTTAACAAGGTAATGGCCAAGGCAAAGCCCAGGACGCCACCCGGCCAGGAGGTGTGAGCCTGGATCCAGGGCAGGGAACGGTGGATGAGGGCGCGCCCGGCAGTCAGCATCAGGACGGTGAAGCCCAGCGTCAATGCGATCGTATAGCCGACACCGAGCCCATGACCGGTGGGCGTACCCAGCAGGCTGAGAATGACCGCGAACACCACCCAGCCAACCAAGTCGTTGAGCACCGCGGCGGCGACGATGACCATGCCCAGGTCGCTGCGGTAGAGACTCAGATCCATGAGTGTGCGGGCAATGACCGGCAGGGCGGAGATGGACAGGGCCGTGGCGAAGAAGAGGGCGAAGATCCGCCCGTCGGCGTGCTCTCCCCGGCCCAACCAACTCGGCAGGCACCATGCGGCGACCAGGCCCAGGGCGAACGGTACTACCGTCCCGGCCGTGCCCACCCAGAAGACGGCTCTGCCTTGCCGCCAGACGGTCGAGAGATCCACTTCGATGCCCGCGACCAGGAGAAACAGAGTGATGGCCAGGGTGGTCAGGCCGTTCAATGCCACGGCGCTGCTGCCTGTCGAGGGGAACAGGAACGCGGTGAACGACGGAGCCAGCCAGCCCAGCACTGTCGGCCCCAGGAGCACGCCGGCCAGGATCTCGCCCAGGACCGCTGGCTGGTTGAGCCGCCGGGCCAGCTCACCCAGGACGAGGGCTGTCGCCAGAAGCGTACCCAGACCCAGGAACAGGACCATGATCTGTTGGGCGTCCATGGCGGGACATTACCCGCGTGAAGCGATGACGCCAAGACTCCCGCCGACGGTGGCGAGGCCGTTTCGGAAACGAAACGGTATTACCGAACAAAGGCGGCTGCAGCGGCTCAGGCAAAAACCGCGCCTGAACTGACAGGCTTGCGTCAGTCCCGGGGAGATACGATCGGTGTTGACCATTCGCGCTGGCCGCACTACACATTGCCGCATGCCAAACGAAGCCACCCGGACGAGTTCGGGCGTTATGCCGCGGGCGGCGGCGGTCCTGTTCGATCTGGACGGGACTCTGACCCGGCCCTATTTCGACTTCGCCGCCATTCGGGCGGAGATCGGCCTGAGTCCCGAGTCTCGGTTGCCCATTCTGGAGTCCATTGAGTTGATGGACGCGGGCCAACGCAAGCGGGCCGAGGAGATCCTCCTGCGGCGTGAACGGGAGGCGGCCTTGGCCAGCGAGCTCTGGGACGATGCCCATGCGGTTCTGGCTGCTCTGCGAACGGCCGGCCTGAATCTGGGGCTCATGACCCGGAACAGCCGGGTTTCGGCCGACACGGTCATTGCCAAGCACGGGCTGGAGTTTGATCGGATCCATACCCGAGAAGACGGACCGGTCAAGCCGTCCCCCGAGCCGGTCTTGGCCCTATGCGGGCAGTTGGGGGTTGCCCCGGTCGCGGCCTGGGTTGTCGGTGACTATCTGTTCGACATTCAGAGTGGCCAGGCGGCCGGGGCGACCACCGCCCTGATGATCGGGGACGCCGCAGTTCCTGACTACGCTGACCAAGCGAACCATGTGATCCGCCGCCTAAGCGAGCTACCGGCCCTGCTGGGGCTGGGCGCCCGGCTGCCGCGAACCTCCGCGCCCGGACTTCCGTAGTGTATACTTGGCAGGCCATGACGGACGTCAAGTTCAATAGCCTGGGCTACTTGCACCTATTCTGGGTCGTCCTCGCCCTGGGGGGCGTGGTGGCCTACGGCTTCGCGCGGAAGAACCGATCGCTGCGGCGGCTGGCCGCTCCGCAGCTCTTGGGAAGCCTGACCGGGCAGGTGAGCCGCAAGCGGCAATGGGCCAAAGCGGGACTGGTCCTGGCCGCCATGGCCGCCCTGGTGCCGGCCATCAGCGATCCTCGGTGGGGGGTTTATTACGAGGACTTGCCCCGACGGGGAATCGACATCCTCTTCGTTCTCGACGTCTCCCGGTCCATGCTGGCCAACGATCTGCCCCCCAGTCGCCTGGAACGAGCCAAGCAGAGCATCGGCGATGTACTGGATGCGGCCGTTGGCGACCGGGTGGGGCTGGTCACCTTCGCCGGGACACCGGTCCTGAAGTGTCCGCTGACGGTTAACTACGGGGCCTTCCGCATGCTCCTCGACGAGGTTGGGGTACGCAGTTCGCCGCGCGGCGGCACACTGATTGGCGATGCCGTCCGGCTGGCGGCCAAGTCGTTCGTCGATCCGATGAAGAAACACAAGGCCATCGTGGTTCTCACCGACGGCGATGATCAGGAGAGCTACCCGGTCAAAGCTGCGGAAGAGGCCTACGCCGAGAGCGGGATCCAGGTCTTCACGGTCGGGCTGGGCGACGAGGGCGAGGGGGCCCGCGTGCCGGCCCAAGAGGTTCAGGCGGGGGTTTTCATGCAGTATGACGGCCGGGAGGTCTGGTCGAAGATGAATCCGGCGGTTCTGCGGGAGATGGCCATGAAGGGTGGTGGAGCATACATTCCCGCGGGCACCAAGAGCATTGACCTCGGCCAAGTGCTCTACGAGGAGCGTATCGCCAAGGCGGAGCAGCGCGAGTTCGAGACCAGTCGGATCGAGCAGCGGAAAGTCCAGTTCCAATGGTTCGCGGGCCTCGCTCTGCTGCTGTTGCTGATCGAGACGTTCATGACGGACCGCAGAGCGGTGGAGGCGGATTCAGTTGCGTAGGTGGGCCGTGACAGGTGGGCGACGTCTCCAGGCCGCCGGCGGCCGGTGGGTCTCGTGCGGGCCCGCACTGCTGGCCCTGGGGGTGTCGATGGGCCTCGCTCACGTCTTACTGGCCGCCGACCTGCCCCCGCACGAACTGGTTGCGGAAGGCAACAAGGCCCTGGCCGATGGTGATGGGGCCAAGGCGATGGAGCTTTACGACAAGGCCGCGGCCCAGGCGCAGGACTCACCGGAGATCGCCTACAACCAGGGTGTGGTCTACTATCGCGGGAGCGACTACGACAAGGCTGCGGAGCGATTCAGCAAGGCGCTGTCCACTTCGGACGCCGGGCTGGATGCCAGAGCTCGGTTCAATCTCGGCAACTGTGCGTACGCTTCGGCTCTCAAGGTGAAGGACAAACCCGAGGAGGCGATCGAGAGGCTGAAGAAGGCCAGCGACTTCTTCCAGGATGTCCTGGAAAGCCACCCGGACGACAAGGACGCCCGGCGCAACCTGGAGCGAGCCCAACTGCTCATCAAGCAGTTGAAGGACCAGAAGCCGCCGGAGAGCCAGCCGCAGAGTCAACCATCGTCGCAGCCGACCAGCCGACCGCAGAGTCAACCCCAATCGCAACCTGCCAGCCGGCCGGAGAGCCAGCCTTCCCAGCAGGACCAGAAAGACCAGGACCAGAAGCAGGGCCAGCAACAACAGGGAGAGAGCAAGAACCAAGAGGGGCAGCAAGGCGGCCAGGAGCAGGAGGGAGAGAAGAAGGACGCTCAACAGGCCCAGGCAGACAAGAAGGACGGTAACCAAGACGAAGAGAAGCAGGAACAGGCCCGGGCGATACCCGCGACTCAACAGGCCATGAGCAAGGAAGAGGCCCGGCGACTGCTTCAGCTGATCCGCGACAAGCAGCGGCAGCGCATGGAGGCATTGGAGCGGCAATCCCAAGGGCCGATGCAGCCGGTGGAGAAGGACTGGTGAGCGACAGCGGCAGGCGGAAGCAGCAAGCCTGGCGAGGCAGTGGGCCTCTGACGGTTGAGCTGGGGAGCCTACCCCCCAAAGGATCCAGAATGAGTACTCGCTTTCTAGGGCTTGTCTTTGCGGCTTTGACCGGCTGGACATTGGCGGCCGCCTCGGCATCTGCTGCCCAGGTCGGCATTGAGGTTTCCGCCAAAGAGACCTATGTGGGTGTTCCCGTTGTGGTGCGGATCACGATCAACGACTGTAAACACGAACCGCCGGCGCCGGTATTCCCAGAGATCCCCGGCGTCGAGATCCGCTCCGACGGAGTTCCCTCTCGCAGCTCGCGAATGACGGTCATCAACGGCAGGATGAACCAGCAGGTCTCGCTGACCTATGACTACCAGTTCGTCCCTTCCGTGGAAGGCAACTTCACGGTTCCTTCCCTCCAGATCGAGGTTGACGGCCGCAAGTTCAGAACCGAGCCGCAAACCGTGGTGGTCACGAAATCGGAGACCGGCGATCTGCTTTTTGCGGATGTGAAGGGCGGCCGCGACAAGATCTACCTCGGCGAGTCACTGGACATCACGCTGCAGATCTGGATCAGGCCGTATCACGATCGCAACTTCTCGGTGAAGCTGAGCGAGGCCAACACGTGGGGCCTGATCGACAACGCCAGCCGATGGGGGCCGTTCCTCGAGCCTCTCCAGCAGATGCTGCGTAACCGCCAGCGACCTGCCGGACGGGAAGTGCTGCGGACGGACACGGCGGGCAGCTCAAGGTCGTACTACCTCTACGAATTGACCGCGACGATATGCCCCGACCGACCCGGCAAGCTCACCCTCGACGACGTCAACGTGGTGGTCTCGTATCCCGTTCGCCTGGGCCGGGACCAGAGTCTTTTTTCCATGGGCGACCTGAGGATCGAGCAATCCCGCCCGCTCTCGGCCAAGCCGACCGTGGCCCCGATCGAGGTCAGACCGGTTCCGACCGAGGGTCAACCGCGATACTACCGGGGCGCTGTCGGACAGTTCACCATTCAGGCCGGAGCCAAGCCGACCGAGGTCACCGTCGGCGAGCCAATCACGCTGAACCTGACCATCAGCGGCAACGGTCGGATGGAGGTTGTGCCGTCTCCGCCGCTCCCCGAGATCGAGGAACTGGCCCGCGATTTCAAGGTGCCTAACGATCCGCTCACCGGCACCGTGCAACAGGACGCCAAGACATTCACCCAGAGCATCCGGGCCAAGACTGACCAGGTCAAGATGATTCCGCCGATTCCCTTCTCTTACTTCGATCCGCGTGCCGAGAAGTTCGTGACGGTAAACACGAGGCCGATCCCGCTGACTGTCAAGGCGACCGAGAAGTTGTCGGCCGCGCAGGTGGTGGATTCAGCGACCGGCCAGGTGCGCACAGCGCATTCGCTGACCGAAGTCTCCAGCGGCATCCTGGCGAACTACAGTGGAGCCGATGAGATCCTGGGCCAACAGGCGTTCTCGCCCGGTTGGTCGGCGGCGATGGCGATAGGGCTTCCGCCGGTTGCCGCCCTGGCAAACTGGCTGGTACTTCGGCGGCGGCATCGATTGAGAACCGACGTCGGATTCGCTCGCCGTCGCTCGGCCCGCAAGAAGGCTCAGAACACGATCCATGCCGCTTCCCGAGCGACCGAAGCCGAGCTGGCGGCGGCCGTCTCGACGGCGATCGGCGGGTATGTGGCCGATCGATGCAATCTGCCCACGGGCGGTCTGACCCGTTCGGCGGTTATCGAGCACTTGACCGATCGGCGGGTGCCGGCGGCGGTGGTCGAGGAAGTCGATCGCCTGCTCGAGCAATGCGAGGGTCTTCGCTATGCGGCCGCCGGCGGGGCCTGCCGGGATGGACTGGTACAGGCCGCCATGGCGGCCATCGAGCGGCTGGAGAGGGAGCGGTTCGGATGAAGGATCGCCGAACAGTCTGGGAGGGCGGACTGCACCCACGCGGGCCGGGGCCTGCGATACTGAAGACGATGTACGTTCTGACGATCCTGGCCGCGGCGCCGGTGACGGCTGGCGAGCTGACCCGGGCCCAGCAGGCCGAGATCCTGGACGAAGCCACCCGGGCGTTCGACCGCGGCGCCGAGGTCCGCGGCTCGAACTGTGCGGATGCGACCGCGGCCTTTCGCGAGGCGGCCGGTCGCTTCCAACTCCTGGTCGACGCTGGCATCCGCAACGGCAAACTCTACTACAACCTCGGCAACGCCTGCTTCGAGAGCGGGCAGATCGGTCGAGCGATTCTGAACTACCGTCGAGCGAAGGAGCTCATCCCGGGCGACGGGCGGCTCGAGCACAACCTGCAGTATGCCCGCTCGCTCCGGCGGAACCAGATTGAAGTGGCCGGCCAGCGTGCTTTTCTGCAGACCCTGTTCTTCTGGCATTACGGTTCGTCGCTCGGCTCGCGCTACCGGGTGGGCCTGGCATTCTATGTTCTCTTCTGGCTCATGGTGCTGGCTCGTTCCTATCTGACCGGATTGCCCTGGCGGTATGCCCTGGTGCCTGTGGCGGCCGCCTGGCTGGTCCTGGGTGTCTCCGTCGGCGCCGACCTGCTTATCCCTCCGCGGGCCGAGGGCGTCATCCTGGCCGACAACGTCGTGGTGCGCAAAGGCAACGGCGAGCGGTTCGATCCGCAGTTCAGGCAACCCCTGTGCGAGGGCATGGAGTTCGTCCTGCTCGAGCAGCGCCGCGACTGGTGGTGTATCGAACTGCCCGACGGCAAGAGCGGCTGGATCCGGGCTGATCAGGCGGAACTGCTCTAGGCGCCTGCCTCACCGAGGGCGGGACGAGCCTCCTGCCGGCCAGACGACCGGCGGAAGACCCGCACTGCACCGCGGCGGCCTTCGGGCCCTTGGTGGCCAACCCGGTTACCGCTATACTCCCGTCATCATAACCGGGGCATGGATGCCGCCGGAGGCGTCCCGCGATTGCCGGGACGGTTCGATCCATCTCATCCCGGGTTCGAGGAGTGGCCCCATGCTGCTCGCCATCCTGAGAGCACTGTTCGTCCTGATCGTGGCCGGCGTGGCGATGAACTACGTCGAGCAGGAAGGCAGCGCCCTGGCCCTGCCGGTTCTCATCGTCGCCCTGGGGGCGGCCGCGATGGTCATCGGGCTGGACGTCTTCATTCCGCAGAAGTCCTTGCTGGCGATCTCCGGCCTATTCTTCGGACTGGTCGTCGGGCTACTGATCGCGTTCGGCGCGGGTCTGATCATCGATCTGCTGGTAGACGCCTACCAACCCACGCTCGCCGGCGGCCCGCTGGTGAGTACCACCAAGGTACTGATCGGCATCGTGACCTGCTATCTGGCCGTCAGTTTCATTCTCCAGACCAAGGACGATGTGCGTTTCGTGATTCCCTACGTGGAATTCGCCAAGCAGCGCAAGGGCCAGCACCCGATCATCCTGGACACCTCGGTCATCATTGACGGGCGGATCGTGGACATCATGAACGCCTGGATCGTGGATGCCCCGGTCATCGTGCCCCGGTTCGTACTCCATGAACTCCAGGCCGTCGCCGACAGCAGCGACAAACTCAAACGGAACCGCGGCCGGCGCGGACTGGACATTCTCAACAAGCTCCAGTCCAACGAGAAGCTCGACATCCAGTTCTACGACAGCCGCATGACCCGCGAGGAAGCCAGTGAACCGGTCGACCAGCGGCTGGTCACCCTGGCTCGCAAGATCGACGGCCGAGTGGTCACCAACGACTACAACCTCAACAAGGTCGCCAAACTCCGCGGGGTGGACGTCATCAACATCAACGACCTGGCCAACGCCCTCAAGCCGGTGTTCCTGCCCGGCGAGGCCATGCAGGTGAAGATCATCAAGCCTGGCGAGGAGGCCGGCCAGGGCGTCGGGTACCTCGAAGACGGCACCATGGTGGTCGTCGAGGCCACCCGCGATCGCATCGGCCAGACCGTCCCCATCATGGTCACCTCTGTGCTCCAGACCAGCGCCGGCCGCATGGTCTTCGGGCGGCCGGAAGGTACGCCCGGCGACGGCGGTGGAAGACGGCGCGCGGGGCAGAGCCTGTAAAAGGCGCCGAGCGTTCGCAAGGCGTGTCGACGCCTGCGGGCCATGTCGTCGGCGCGGCCGGAAACGGCGAGCGGGGACCCGGCCGATCACTCGAATCCAGCCCAGTTCCCGCGCAATGGGGGACGAACAGGATGAAACCGGTTACCCCCTTAATATTCTAGGTACCAGCTGGATTCATCAAGCCACCGCGCAAATCGCATCCTGGCCGGCAGCCAGGCGGTACAGATTGCACGCCACCTCGGTCATGGATCCGCCCGCTCGCTCGATCAGGGCGAGAATGGCTTCGGCTTGGTCTGCTCGGTTCAAGCCCAGAAACCGGCTTCTGAAGGCGTCAAGTTCAACACGAACCAGAAGGGTCTGCTGCGACGAGTCCAGGAGGGTATCGAAACCCTGGTCGCCGTGGCCGGCCATGCTCACCAACAGAGGCAGTTGGGGATCCTCGGCGAAGTGGTGACGGACAGTCTCATGGAGCAGGTTCTCATAGGCACAGGCCCGGCCGGTGGAAACACGGGATTCTCGGGCGATTTGCCGCAGGGGCGTGCGTTCGGCCTCGGAGGCGATGAGCAGGCGCTCGACCGCCAGCCGCTCCATGATCGGAAAGGGATTGCGGTGCCGCCAAGTCCGCCGTTCGAGCTCCGCCAAAGCCGCTCGCACGGCCCGCTCGAACCGGCGCCGGACGCGATGACGAATCGTCTCATCGCCCGGGCCAATCACAGGCCGAGCCTCGATCTTGACGGCCACAGCGTAGGGCAGTTCCTGTACCCGAGGAATCGCCGACCGGGGCTCATCGCTGGCCTGTTGGGCCAGCTTGAGCACCCGGGTCGGGACGCGGATGGTCGTGAAATACTCGTGCAGGGCGCGGTAGATCACACCGCGGATCCGGAACAAGGCATACGGGGCAAACGCGCCACGCTGATCGGCCTGGTAGGTCAACGCCGCCCGCACCAGGGCCAAGGCGCCCTCCTGGAACAGATCGTCACGCTCGCGCTCACGCTTTGCGTACCGGGAGGTACGCACGTGACGGGCCAAGTGCACGCCGATCAGTCCAAGATTCCGGGTCACCAGATCCGACTGCTCGTCGGTCAGGACAGACTCTCCCCCCACGATCTCATTGTCCAGCGTCTCGGACATGCTTCTCTCCTCCACGGACAGTCCTATCGGCCTGCGCACATACCTAACATAAACCAAACTTGGAGAAAAGTCAAATCCGAGGCAAGCTGGGGGCCAGGCCTGGGCCACAATTCGCGCAAACCACTCCTTTCACATGACTTGCGATGTATCTGGCGTTCGTTACTGGGCATGCAGCGACCCCGCTGATGGCGACGGCATCCGTGAGGCCGACGCAGGGCCGGCCACAAGGCGAGGATTTCGGAGGGTCGTAGCCATCGTCGTCGGCCAGAAGGAGCTGCGTCAACCGGGGCGATATGGGCAGCGTGTTCCGGACGGCAGCAGCCCGGCGGCGCGGACAGAGCCGCCTGAAATCCTGTCAGGCCAGGGACGTTTCGCGAGCATATCGCTCAACCGGACCGGCGTGCGGCCCCCCGTTCCCCGGTCAGGGCTTGGGGCCTCCCAGGACCATGTAGCTGGCGTACTTGTCGGAAGTGTTGAACTTCTTGGTTTCGACCATGTCGGTGTGGCCATCCCAGTAGAGGACCGTGCCCTTGGCGAAATGACGGCCGGCCATCCAGTCGACGAAGTCGTAGTACCCGCTGTAGCCATCGTTGAGTGCGCTACCTGCATTCGAGGCATTGGGCGCCAAGGTCGTGTCGTCGAAACCGGGATACTCCTCGAACAGCATGCCGACCTTGTTCGGGGTCGAGTAGAACTTGCCGGCGTAGTCCACGCTGGATTTCGAGAAGATGCCCGGCTTCAACTCATCGGGGCTCAGGAAATCCGCGGACGCCAGGCCGCTGCTGCTGCTCCCGTTGTTTCGATGCTGGTCGATGGCATTGTGCGGTTCGATGAAGCGAACGTAGCTGTGAATGGCCTTGTTTCCTCGGCCGCTTTCCCCCGAACCGACCGCAGCGGCGAATCGCCGCTTGGTGTCCTTGGGGCAGAAGTACACCTCTTTGTTGCGCACAAACTTGTAGATCTGCCCAAAGGTCACCCAGAGGCCGGAATCCGTCGGGCGCGTACCGCCGAACTTCCTGTAAGGATCGCCGAGATAGGCGGCATTGCCCCCGCTGATGCCGTCCCAGAGCCACCAATCCCAGTGCGGGAAACGACTCTTGTTATCCTGGGCATAGAAGTTGTGCCCGCTATAAAGTTCCCTCAGCCGTGTCTTACAGACCACGGCCTGGGCCTGATCTCGCGAACGACTTAGCGACGGGACCAGGACGGAGATCAGCAAGGCAATGATGGCGACCACAACCAGCACTTCGATCAGCGTGAAACCGCGACGATCGTAACGGCTCAACATACCACATCCACCTTCCATCCACGGTGCGGCTACTGAACCTCGCCGCACTTGGGACACTTACGTTCAGGGGCTCCCGAGGCCCCCTTGCTCATCAGAAACAGCGTCTGGCACTTGGTACACACATACGGATTGGCGTACAGGGTCTCCTTGCCGCACTTCGGGCACTTGTATCCGGGCCCGAAGATCGGAGCGCGAGCCGCCTTGCCGCCGGCCGGCGGTGTCAACTCGGACAGCTCGGCGTCGGCCGTGTATTTGCACTGGTCGCAGAAGACCTTCAGCTCGATTCGCCCCTCGACCCCGCTGGCACCGGCCCGACCGAGATAGCCCCAGGTCATCCAGGCGGCCACGGCCACGGCAATGACCGTGACGGCTATCACAGCATTTCGTTTCGTTTCAGGTGTCATGGATCTGATTCTGCCCTACCGTCGCGCCGACGGAGCCCTCGCCGACTGACTCGTCGCCCAGATGGGCCGGCACCCGTCACCGCCCCAAGTTCTACACTGCACCTCCGGTCGCCACCCCTTAGGGGCAAAGACCGCTCACGGCATGCACTCCCGCAACCCGAAGAGCAGGCTGGAACAGTCAAAGGCGACAATCCCAACACCCGATCGGCCAAACGTGAGGCAAGCACGTGCTTCGCCCGCCGATCTTGCACACTCCGCGATGGGCACGGTTGTGTCCCAGCCAGTCTTTATCCTATCACAATCGGACACGGAGTCAACGTCAGAACAGGTGAAAACCGGCCTGTTTCAGGACGCGAGCCAACCGGGGGCACCGCTCGCTAAACCGCGCCAATCGGTTTCTGCAGGCTCGGCATGGCGAATTCGCGTCAACGAGCACATCGAATGCGACATGTCTTTCTCTGCCTTTCAGGATCATCCAACGCCCCTGCGATGGCCACCTGAAGGCGCGAAAGACCTTCCCGACCCACTCACTTAGGCTTCTCCGACGCAGGACGGATGGTGAACCGAATCGCTTTCGGCTGCACCATAAGCCGTTGAAGGGTGATGAGTTCGGACATGGTGCGATCGAGTTGAGTTTGTAGGGCGGGCAGGCTCGGGGCGGTAGCCAAGTAGGTGTTTGCTCCGCGCTGAGCCAGGAACAGTTCCCATCGAGCGGCCGTAGCCGCTTTGAGCAAGCCGGCCTGCACGTCCCACGGACCGCCGGGGTGCCAACCGTCGGCCGTGGCAGAGCAGAGATTGACGCCTCGCTCGAGCTCTCTTTCGGGAAAAAACCCCAGGGGTCGGTCATCAGCCAGAACATCGTAGCGCCCTGCGGACAAACCGCGAATGCTCAGCATGTACTGGTTGAGTTCCTCGGTGATGGGGATCCATCGATAGGACATCAGTGGCCAGAAAGGCGCCCAGTTCAACGGGTAGCCCTCGTCGATTCGGGTGAACTCCACCTGAGTCGGTCCACCTGTGAGTGCCTCGACCTTGCAGCCTTGGGCGTCGAGCAACCTGGGGCCTTGGCAGTCGATTCCGACGAAGGACACTCTGGACGGGGCTCCCAGTCCTTTCAGAATCGCGAACGCCATGGCCAACTGGCCGAGGTCGTTGAGGTGGACGCCATCTTCGGCGTGCAGTGTCACCTTCTCCTTGTCCGTCTTGGCCTGGGCGTTGGCCTCGAGAATGCGTTTCTGAATGCCGCGCATCGTCCGCTGGACGTCGATGGCCCCCTCGCCCAGTTCCCGGGAGATGGCCATCGCCTGATCACCCATCTTCTGCAGCGTTCCCGTCTCGGCGGTCGCGGGATTCTCCGCGGTGATGGCCGCAGAGCAGATGAACACCCGGACCTTGTGCTTCCTGCACTGTTCCACGATGCCGCGAATGGCGTCGAGATGACGGCGGACATGTTCATCGTCGGCCTTCGTACCCCACCCGATGTCGTTGATCCCGTAGGCGACGGTGAGCAGGGTCGCTCCGCGATCGAAGACATCGTGGGGCAGCCGCCGCAAGCCGCCCTCGGCCGTGTCGCCGCCCCAGCCGGCATTGACGAACTGCACCTTGCGGTTCGGGTAACGTAGCAGGGTGTAATTCTCGACGTACCGTCCGTAGAGACCCGCGGCGGTGATGCTGTCGCCAAGGAAGACAACCGTGTCACCGTCACGGACGGCGAAGTCGCCCGCCGAAACGTGGGCCGCGGCCGACAAAAGCACTGAGACGATCGTTGCTGGAAGAACGAACCGATGCATGGGAGACCTCCGTACGTCCTCACCGGGGTGGACATGGGCGAGACTACGAGCCCATCCCGCGTGCGTCAACCGCTTCGGAGCCGCCACCTGAGGCGTGACTGGCCCGGCAGAGCATCGGGGAGGGCCGAGCTGGCGAATCCCGCATGGCGGTTCGCGACTCGCCGGCACGATCTGGCGAGGTCCGGGCTGAACCGGAGGGGGCGTACACCGCGGGACGGTCACACCTTGAGGAAGAGCCTCTTGCGGTACAAAGGAGCCATGAGGACAAGCCACAAGACGCCATACGCCAGGGCGAAGACCAGGGAAGCCGTGTATGGACCACAACCGGTCGCCGGGAAGTGGGCCGCAAACCCGTGATGGTAAATCCACGCCTTCATCGAGGGGGCGTCGAGGCCGAAGTTGAAGAAGACCAGGATGCGGCCGAGGATACCCGAGGCGAAGAAGACCAGAATGGCGTTGGTCCCAAACACCAGGAACGGCCAGGACCACCGCCGCCAGCCCTTGACGTCGATCAGCCAGTAGCACATGGCCAGCATGTGCATGGCGATTCCTCCGGCCAGGAGAACGTACGAGCTGGTCCAGATCTTCTTGTTGATCGGAACGCTGTGGCCCATCCACAGGCCGGCGACGATCAGCAGGTTGGCGGCGAAGAACAGGCCGATGAGCTTGTCGCGGTCGTCGCGCCGGCTGCGGAGCCAGCCTCCGGTCAGCACGCCGAGCAGGCAGGTGCCCACGCCGCCGATGGTGCCCAGAATGCCCTCAGGGTCGGGCAGCTCGGAGTAGACGTGGCCTCCGAGTAGTCTGGCGTCGAGCCAAGCGTGGAGGCTGCCCTCGGGCCGGGCCGATGCGGGGTAGCCGTCCGGCGGGACGACGGACCAGGGATGCTTGACCATCCACCAGTATCCGAGCACGACGACGATGGTCGCCAACACCCGTCCGCGCGCCCCGAGGAACATCATCACCACCGAGGCGAAGAAGTAGCACAGGGCGATGCGCTGGAGCACGCCTGGCACGCGCAACGCCCCGGTCTTGACCGCGGGCGGATGCGGCGACTGGAAGTAACCGAAATCGAGGATGAACCAGAGCAAGGCCAAGCCAATCAGCGACCAGGCGGCGATCTTCCATCGCCGGGCGGCGCGGTCCTGGGGCCATGCCAGCGGCGGCTGGTGGCGGAACAGGCAGAACAGACCTCCTAACGCCAGGAGGTACGGGGCCATGAGCCGCCAGCTGGGGAAGCTGAACAGGATGAGCCCGAGGAGAAACAGGATGATCGTGCGGCGGACGACATGCTCGAACAGTCGCCGCCTGCTGGCTCCTTCGCTCAGCCTCCGGTCGAAGGAATAGGTCATGGCCACGCCGACGATGAACAGAAACGAGGGGAAGACCAGATCGGTGGGCGTCCAGCCGTTCCACGTGGCATGGCCGAGCGGAGCATAGATCTTGCCCCATTCGCCGGGGTTATTGACCATGATCATCCCGGCGATGGTGATGCCGCGAAAGGCATCGAGCGAAAGGAGGCGGCGGCTGTTGACGAGAGCGGGCTGCGGCGGTTCGACCGGGGTCTGCGAATCAACGACGGGTTGGTCGGCCATATTGGGGGCTCGCTACCTGGCCAGGTCGGCGATGACCGCCTGGATCTTGGCGGTCGCGTTGTTGCGGGCCTGCTCGATGTTATTGCCGGGCCCCTTGGTCAGCACGTAGAACTTGATCTTGGGCTCGGTGCCGCTCGGGCGAGCGATGGCCTTGGTCCCGTCATCGAGGGTCAGGAACACGACGTCGCTGGCCGGCAGGTTGTACTGGCCGACCACCTTGCCCGTACGAGCGTCCCTGATCTCGCCGGTGGCAAGGTCGGCCGCGGTCCGGACGGATACACCCGCCACGCGTTCCGGCGGGCGGGTTCGCAGCTTCTGCATCATGGCCTTGATTCGATCGGCGCCGTCCTTGCCCGGCAGGGTCAGGCTCTTGGCTCCTTCCTGGTAGTAGCCGTACCGCTGGTAGAGATCGAGCAACAGATCGTAGAGCGTCTTGCCCTGGGCGGCGGCCACGGCGGCCAGGTCGGCGATGTAGGCCGTGCTGGTCACCGCGTCCTTGTCGCGGGTGTAGGTGCAAGGCATGTAGCCATAGCTCTCCTCGGCCCCGAAGATGTAGGTCTTGCTCGGCTTGCCCGGCGAGCCGGCGGCGTCGAACTGCATCACCTGGTCGCCGATCCACTTGAAGCCGGTCAGGACCTCGATGACCTCTGCCCCGTAGGAGCGGGCGATGTCCTTCATCATGTCACCCGAGACGATGGTGGTGATCATGGCGGCGTTCTTGGGGAATCGGCCGGAGCGGGTCAGCGTCTCGCAGATGTGCCAGGTGAGCATGGCGGCGATCTGGTTGCCGGTGATGAGTTCGAACTGGTTGCCCGGGCCGCGCACGGCGATACCCACGCGGTCGGCGTCGGGGTCGGTACCGATGACCAGATCGGCACCTTCCCTCTTGGCCAGCTCGATTCCGAGGGTCAGAGCCGCGCCCTCCTCGGGATTGGGGTACTCGACGGTCGGGAACTCGCCGTCCGGCTTGCCCTGCTCGGGGACAACGATGACCTTCTCGAAGCCGCGGCGCTTGAGGGCCTCGGGGACCAGGGTGATACCTGTGCCGTGCAGCGGGGTATAGACGATCTTGAGGTTCTTGCCCTGCTGGCGGGAGATCTCCGGCGACAGGCAGGAGGCGTGGACCTCGGCCAGGAAGGCCTCATCCACCTCGCGGCCGATGACGCGGATCAGGCCCTTGGCTTTCGCCTCGGTCACCGGCATGACCTTGATGTTGCCGAAGCCCCCCACCCGGCGGACCTCCTCGATGATCCGCTTGTCGTGCGGGGGCACGATGGGCACGCCGCCCGTCCAGTAGACCTTGAAGCCATTGTACGCGGGCGGGTTGTGGCTGGCGGTCACGACGACGCCGGCCGTGCATTGCAGGTGCCGAACGGCGAAGGACAGCTCCGGCGTCGGTCGCAGGGCCTCGAACAGGTGGGCGGTGATCCCGTTGCCGGCCAGGACGGCGGCGGTCCGTTCGGCGAAGACGTCGCTTTTGCGCCGGCTGTCGCAGGCGATGGCGACGCCGGCCTTTCTGGCGGCCTCACCCTGGTGGGCAATGTAGTTGGCCAGCCCCTGGGCGGCGGCACCGACGGTGTAGATGTTTATCCGGTTGAGCCCGGCCCCGATGATGCCGCGCAGGCCGGCGGTTCCGAACTCCAGCTCGCGATAGAACCGGTCGGTCAGTTCCCTCTCGTCACCCGCGGCCTGCAGCTCGCGAATCTCCTTCTTGTCAGCTTCCGCGATGGCCGGCTCGTCCAGCCAGCTCTTGACCGCCGATGCAATCGATGCATCCATGTTTCACTTGCCCTTGTCAGCCCCGGATGGTTCCGGGGACCGAACCCTTCATGAATCCGGGCCCCTATGGCCACCATGGTTATAAGCCAAACCGGCGGGAATGGGTAGAACGCGGCTTGGGTTCTTCATATTGTCTTCAGCCAGCGGCTGGTAAAATGGGATCAGCCCTCTGGGCAGGTCGATGGGTGATAGCGTGGCTTTGATGGTGGCGACAAGATGAGCACGAGTACTGTCTGGGAAGATCTCGACCCGATGATGGCCGCCTCCGCACGGCGGCGGTGGTGGATCACGCGGACAGGCCTTCTGGTGGTTCTCCTGATCGCCGCGGTCTTGCGGTTCTGGAACCTCGAGGCCAACGAGTTCGGCAACCTCTACTACGCGGCCGCGGTTCGGAGCATGGCCGCGAGCTGGCACAATTTCCTGTACGCCTCGTTCGACCCGGCGGGTTTTGTTTCCCTGGACAAGCCTCCGGTCGCCTTCTGGCTTCAGGTTCTCAGCGTGAAGGTCCTGGGGTACTCCGGGTTCGCCCTTCACCTCCCACAAGCTCTTGAAGGTTCTATCGCGGTACTGGTGGTGTACCTGGTCGGGCGGCGTTTGGCCGGGGATTGGGGTGGTCTGCTGGCCGGGTTGGTGATGGCGGTGACGCCGGCCAGCGTGGCGATCGACCGCAGCAATTTGCCGGACAGTTGCCTGCTGCTGGTCCTGCTGGTGGCCGGGTCGGTGTTGCTTCGAGCCACGGAGCGGGCCCGATGGGGTTGGTTGCTGGTGGCCACGGCGATAGTCGGGCTGGGCTTCAACGTCAAGCTGACCGCCGCGTACCTGGTGTTGCCGAGCTTTTATCTGGTGTACTGGCTGGGAGCCCTCGCAGCCCGAGGGACGCGGGTCGCCCATCTGGCCGCCGCCACGGTGGTGTTGGTGATGGTGTCGCTCTCGTGGCCGCTGTTCGTCGATCTGAGCCCGGCCGATGCTCGGCCGTACGTCGGTGACACCCAGACCAACTCGGTACTCGGCCTGGCGTTTCATCTTCAGGGCCTGCAGCGGATGGTCGGAAATCGCCCGCCGCCGGGTTCAGGGCCGTCGAGCCCGCCCGTGACCGACCGGACTCAACCGGGCCCACGGATGCCCGGCCCGCCGTTTGCCCGGGGGCCCGGAACCGGCGAGGAGGAGTTCACCGGCCACGGCGGCCATCCCGGTCCTCTGCGGTTGGCCAACCGCGACCTGGCGGGGCACGTCACCTGGCTGGTTCCGTTCGCGGCGATCGGGGCGGCATGCATCGTATCGGTGTTGCCGCGTTGGCGACCCTTGTCGCCGATGCACCAGAACGTACTCCTCTGGGGGGGTTGGTTCGTGACCTATGCTGTTGCGTTCAGCCTCTCGGACAGTCCCATTCATCCGTACTATCTGACCCTGGTTGCCGCCCCGGTGGCCATCCTCACCGGCCTTGCGGCGAAGGTGCTGTGGGACACCCGTGAACTCAGCGGAAACCGCTCCTCACTGCTGGCTCTCGCGCTGCTCGCCACGGCCGGCTGGCAGATATGGACAGCCGCCTCTTATCCGGTGTGGGGACGATGGCTCGCCCCGATGGTGCTGTCGGGTACGGGGGCTGGAGCGGTCCTGCTGTTGGTGTCGGGCGGAAGATGCTGGTCTCCAACGACTACCCGCAACCTCGGGGCAGCCGGCATGGTCGTGGGGCTGGCAGCGCTTCTCCTCTGTCCGGCGGTATGGTCGGCCACGCCGGTTCTTGCGCCGGGGGGGCGCATGGTTCCTGTGGCCGATCCGATTCTTCTTGAACGCCGCAACATCCCTGTTGACTCCGCAGAGGCTTGGCGAGCGACCCGGGTGCTCGCCGCGTACCTCGACCATCGCCGTGGGAAGGAGCGGTACTTGCTGGCCGTGCCGGACATCCACGCCGCATCGCCGCTCATCATTGACTCCAGCGCCAGGGTGATGGCCTACGGCGGCTTCTCTGGCACCGACCCCATTCTGAGCGCCGCGCAGTTCTCGGAGATGGTCAAGGAGGGGGAATTGCGGTTTGTCCTCCTCTCCTCAGAGCCGCGTCCCGGCAGACCTGTCGATCACCGCGACGCGATTGCGGCGTGGGTTCGGGAGCATGGTCGGGAGGTTCCTCGCGCTGAGTGGATGCCGATCGAACCGAGGAGGAACGACAGCCGGTTGCCGCCATCGCCGTGGGGTGAGGTTTCCGCGATGCTGCTTCGGCTGTACCAAGGACCTGGCTGTCGGCTATACGAATGCGGGCCCGCAGGCACGGCCACGGGCGCGGCGTCCTGAGGAGCGGGCGAGTCTTTCGGGTCAAATCCCGACCTGCCGGCGGATGGCTGCGATCAGATCCTTGCAGCCATGGCGGATGGGATCGGCGGCGGGCAAGCCAGCGTCGGCGGCGATCTTGCGGACTGCGGCCTCGGCCTCCTCGGCGGCCATCCGAGCGGTGTTGACTGCGACAGCCACGACCTTGCCGGGGTGCAATGGAGCCAGCAAGGCCTCGTTGATCGCGATCTGCTGCCTGATGGGCGCCACCGGACAGTCGGGCCAGTCGTTATGCAACTGCCGGTCGGGGCGGCAGACGATGACCATGGCGTCCGGGCACGAACCGTGGAGCAAGCCGAGTGTCACGGCCGAGTAGCCGGGATGTTCAATGGAGCCCTGACCCTCGACGAAGCATATGTCCTTGTCGGCCACATGCTCGACGAGCAGTTCGGTCGCTCCGGCGGTGAAGTCGGAGATCACGTGGTCGATGGCGATGCCCCAGCCTTCGATCATGATGCCGGTCTGGCCGGTGGCCACGAAAGCGGCGTTCAGTCCCTGGCGAACGGCTTCCTTGCGTAGCTCGAGGGCGGTGACCATTTTGCCGACGTCGCAATCGATGCCGATGGTGAGGACGCGTTTGGCCCGGGTGTAGCGGGCCTTGCCTCGGGCGATGTGGCGGATCTGGCCGGCGTCGCGGACATCATGGAGTTTGGCGTTGTTGGCCTCGGCCAGCTCGGCCAACTCGGGATCGTCGCGGAGCATGACGTGCAGGCCGCTGATGATGCTCAGTCTGGCCTTGAGGGCGTCCACCAGGTGGCGGCGCATTCGATCGGGCAGGCCGCCGCCGGTGGGGGCGATTCCGATGAGCAGCGCATCCGGCTCCAGCGGCAGGGCATCGGCCACACGGGCGACGATCGGCAGGTCGGGGAGGCCGGGGATGAAATCGCCGAGCGGCTTGCCGGCATTGACCGAGTCGAGCACGGCCACACAATCCTGCGGGCGGTAGCGCATCACTGACGAACCGGTCTTCGACTCGAAGATGCCGAGCGATCCTTCGGTCAGGATCAGCAGACGTCGATACGGCATTTCGAAGAGCATGGGGGCTCCAGCAGTTGCGGTCATTCTACAGCGGTCACCCATCAGCAATACCGGAACGGGTGCTCACGGTCAACTCATGGGAAGGCGGTTGGAGCGTTCCGCCGCAGCTTCCTCCTTGCGGCTCGGGCCAGCGCGGCGAAGTGCGTCGAGTACCGCGCGTTGGGTCAGTATCTCGTCGAGCAGGATCGGGGCGTCGGGCTGATGGGCCGGGATGATGACGTACATAGGCACTCCCGAGCGTTTGAAGCGGTCGAGATCCTCCTTGATCTCGGGGTTGAACGAGGTGTAGTCGGCCTTGAATGGAAGGACGCCGCCCTCACGTATCGCTTGTCTGACCGCCGCGGTGTTGAGAACCAGCTTCTCGTTGGCCTTGCAGTTGACGCACCATTCGGCGGTGTAGTCGATCAGCACGGTTCGGCCCGCGTTCACCTCTGCCAAGGCTCTCGCTCGGGTGTAGGGCAACCAGGGGATTTCGTCGCCGGACCAGTCGAGTTCGCCGGGCTTTCCGGCCATGCTCCCGAGCCGCAGCCTGTCCTGGGCGGCGAGGAGATCCGGGATCGTGTTCCAGTAGCGGAAGCACACCAGCCAACCGCCGACGAGCACGGCACCGCAGGCCAGGTAGTACATCGCTCTTGTTATCCGTGGATCTCCGAAGCGCACGTGACCGTACACCCGGGCAGCGGCTGCGACGCAGAGCAGGAAGGCCAAGGTCTGAATCAAGCCTCGCCCGCCGAGCTGGGCGGACAACGGATTCAGCAGGAAGACCACCGTGCCCAGCAGGCAGAAGGCCATGACGTGTTCGAAGGTCTTCATCCACGGTCCGGCCTTGGGCACGACTTTCAGCCAAGCCGGCTTGGCCGCCAGGATCGCGTATGGCAGGGCCATACCCAGGCCCGCGACCATGAAGATCATCACCCCAGCGAATGGAGTCTGCTGAACCGCGAAGGCGATCGCGACACTAAGGAAAGGCGCGGTGCAGGCCGTACCCAGCAGCGTGGCCAGCAGGCCCATGCCGAAGGCGCTGAGGTGGCCTTCCTGTTGAACCTTGTCCCCGAGCTCGTTCACCACCCGCGGCGGGTAGATGGCGAAGACGCCGAACAGGCTCATGGCAAAGGCAGTCACGACCGCGGCCAGGGCGATGGTGACTTGCGGCCGCTGGAACAAGCCGCCCCACTGCTGACCCAAGCCGACGATCAGAACGCCCAGCACCGCGAACGAGACCAGGATGCCTGCGGAGAAGGCGAGGCCGAGAGTGAAGACTCGGATTCGGCTTTCCTTGGCTTGCTGCACGAAGGAGAGGATCTTGATCGAGATCACTGGGAGCACGCAGGGCATGAGATTGAGAATGAGCCCGCCCAGGAAAGCCATAAGCAGGTAGCCCAGGAGACCCAGCCGGGCGAGAGAGGCCTGCAGGCGCTGCAGCCAGGACTGGTCGGGCTCAGCGGGGCCCACCTGGCCTGCTTTGGTTTCCGTCGGCAGGGCGCTCGAGGTTGGAGTCGGTGCGGCTCCAAACAGATCCGTATAAACGGGGGTCACGTTCTCGTCGGGCCGGGCGACCGGGAGGATCAATTCCCACTCGGCGGCGGTTGGCCTCTGACAGGACAAGGTCTTGTCGTCGCAAGCCTGGTAGGTAGCCACGCCGCTGATGCGGAGTCTCCCAGCATCGATTCGCTTGTCCGCCTCCACGGGCAGGAGCACCACCACGCGGCCGGTGTACAAGGACATCTCGCCGATCTCGCTCTTCTTGACGGTCGCCGACGGGAAGATGGGTCGGCCGATGATCAGCCCCTCGGTGGCGTCGTTGAAGACCTCGGTGGGGATGAGCCCCTCGATGGTCGGCTTGTTCGAGTTGAGGTGGTAATGGTCCTCGACCTCCAGAACGACGGCCACCTGGAATCTGGAGCCGGGTTTGATTCTGTCCACGCTGGGGGCGACCCAGAGTCTCTTGAGGTTCCTGGCCTGGTCCATGGGCAAGGGCAACACGTTCTGGGCACGGCTGAAGACATCCGCGTTAGCCGGTTTGGCTTCGTTTGGCGCGGAGACCACGGGCAGCTCGAGGGACAGGTCCTGGCTCTCCTGTTTACATAAATCCTTACACACCAACCACTTTGCTTTGACGGAGATCGTGACCTTCCCTCCGGCGGCGAGGCTCTCGGGCACGGCGAGGGTAGTGAGCAGGATCGGCTCATCGGACATGATGAAGGTGTGGTCGCCGACGGCGTCGATGTGCCGAGTAGGCGGAGGGAACCGTACGGGCCCGACGCTGAAAGCCGGGGGCAGTTGCCATGCGAACGATGGCTCCAGCCCACCCTCGCCCCGGTTCCGCCAGTAGATGTGCCAATCGGCCTTGATCTCGAATGCCAAGGCCAATCCGATCTGCTGGCCGGGCACGACGGCGGTCTTGTCGGCCAGGAGCCGGACCTTGGCGATGGTGTCCTCCTCGGGTTCAGCGGTTGGTCTGCCGGGCGTCAAGAGCCGTGGTGTATTGGACGCCGCCCACGTGGCCGAGGCCAACAGGCTGATTGCGCCCAGTGCGGCAAAAATGATACGAAGGCGTTGCCAGGATCTCATACGCATCCTCACTGCTGAGAGAACACAACGGGGGACCATTATATCCCGGTGTTGCGGACTGCCTATCCCGGCGATGCGGACCGCCGCGCCGGAAGTGTGAAGCGACAGTTGAGGCGTGGGCACAGGATGGGTGGGGTAACCGCCGGGTGGAGGTTTATCGAAGTACAGAGAAGTATTCGGCGAGTCGCGGTGAGCGGTCAGTTCCAGGCGACCGGGAAGAGCGACGGGCATGAATCGCCAAGAGGACGAGACGCGAGGAATAGAACATGAACAGACAACGCCGACACGGACGGCCTACAAATCACCCTGACGCCCTTTTGTGGCGAAGGAGTGTCGCGCCGAGTCCGAGCAGGAGGAGCATGGTGGGCTCGGGGACGCCGGTAATCTCGAGGTTGTCGAAGGCGAACTTGTCGTTGCCGGGGCCTTCGACCAGGTCGTCCAGGCGAAGCTGGACGTAGGGCCGATCGTTGATTGCGGTGGTGCCGGCCAGATCGAGCACGACCGTGCCCCAGGTATCGGTCGACCAGCCAGGGGTGATGGCCTGGTTGTCGGCGACCTGAGTCCACGCTCCGTCGGTGGTCGTGCGGTAGGCGAAGTCAAAGCTGATCGCCAGCTCGGACTTGTAGTCCCAGCGGACCTTGAGAGCACTGAAACCGGTGGTATTGAGGGTGATTATCGCCGCGGCATCGTTTTCCGATCCGGACTTGTTGATGTCATCCCATGCCGCCGCCTGACCGGCGATATGGGCAACGCCGGCGGCGTCGGTGCAGGCGATGCCGTTCTTGCCGTTGGCATCAATACCGCTGCCGTACAGTACCAGGGTCGGCGGGGTGACGGTATTGAAGTAAGCCGGCTTTTCGGTGTAGTACGCGCTGCTATCGCCAAAATCCCAGACCGCCAACACAGCAGCCAAAGAAGGCTGGGCGAGCAGTAGTACCCCCGCGACGACACTGATCGTGCCCACTTTGTGCGCTTTCATTTTCTCCCTCCAGCGTCAGGACACGCACGCGTTCTCGAGGCCTTGACGGTTGCATCCAGCCGTTCATCAGTATGGGGTCCTCGATCGAAGAAGTCAACTCTCCTCCATTCGCTGGGTGAGCGAGAGGAGGTTGAAGTCGCCGGGCGAGCACTTGTCTGGACAATCGCAGGGCGCGAGTGCCTGGATCTAAACACGGTTCTGGATGACAGGGCCCCTTGATGCCGCGAGGCCCAGTTCAGGTCGGGATTTCAGGCCGAGAGGTTAACGCCGAACGTACGGCGGCGGGTGAGGCGGTTGATGGCCGGGACGCAAGTGTTGGCCAGAAGCAGTGCCCAGTAGGCCTCTGCGGGGAGTCCCACGACGGTTCTGAGGATCATGGTCGTTCCGCCGATGATCAGGCCAAAGAGCAGATGGCCGCGGACGGTGAGTGGTGAACTGGTCGGATCGGCCGCCAGGATAAACAGGACCAGGGGGAAGGCTCCGGCGGTGAGCTGGTAGGCCACATAGGCCAGGCCTACGGGCAGGCCTTCGTTGAAAAGAAGTCCCGGGAACCACTGACTCTGGACCGGCTGACCCTGCGGCTGGAACTGCGCGGGGGCGATCAGAGCGACGGTCGTCGCTGCCGCCAGGCCGGCCAGCAGCGTGGACCATCGCAGGAAGCCGCGCCAGGTCAGCAACAGACCGGCGACCAGGATTGCCAGGACGGGCGCCTCGCCGAGCGAGCCGCCGGCTACGCCGAAGAGGGTATCGGGCCAAGGGGGCATGGCATCGCTCACCAGGCGAGCGACGGCCTCGGCGGGTGATCCCGTGGCATCGACCGGCAGTACGGAACGAAGCGCGTCGGCTGGCCGGTTCACACACCAGGCCTCGATTCCGGGCGGCAACGGCTGGCTGCTCCACTGGGCCAGGGGGGGCAAATCTCTTGCCAGGTAGAGGTTACCTGAACCCAACCGCTCAGAAGCCAGCACTGGCCAGCGAGCGGGGCTGAGTTGCTCTTCGAAGAGGAGTTGGGTGATGACCCGCCCGAGGGCCACCGGGTGCCAGACGTAGTTGCCGATCCCGCCCTGGATCATCTGGCCGGCCAGGACGGCCAGGGCGGAGGTTGTGACCACGACCTCCCAACCCACGGTGGGGGGCAAGGTGCAGGCGACCAGCATACCCACGAGCAGGGTGTAGCTTTCCGACCACGATCGCCCGCGCCAGGTCAGGGCGTTGAACGCCGCCTCGACCAGCAGGGCCACTGCCACGGCGATCGCCAGGACGCGAATCGTGTGCCAGCCGAACAGGGCGAGTCCTGCCGCGCAGAGGATGGCCACGGCCAGCATCAGCGTCAGGGTCATTGGGGCAGAGCCGGTCACGCCCCGCCAATGCGGCGGACCCACAAGTCGCAACGTCCCGGGCGGTGACAACTCCGCGTCGCTCAGCACTCGTCGCTCGCTTTCCGCACCGCATGGGCCCTCATGACCGAGTGAACCCGGCGTCCCATTTGAGCCCTCGCCGGCGAGACGGTGATCGGGGAGGGTGGAGGGAGCTTGAACGAGGTCTTCTCGCCGGGGTCACACCTGCCGGAGCAGACCGATTCACACTGCATCGAGAGGCACCTGCTCTTTCAAATGGCTGATGGACTCGGACAACGGCAGTTCGGCCGGGCAGATGCAGCTGCACAGGCCGCAACCCAGGCACGCGTGCGGGTGCAGGCCGGCGGCCGCGGTCCAGTCGCCGCGTTCATCACAGTCGAGCAGTGCCACCGGGTCGAGCCCGACCGGGCAGTCGTCCTGGCACCATCCGCAACGAAGGCACAAGCCGGGATCGGGCACCCGATCGTGGTCGCGGTTCATCACCAGGATAGCGTTTGTTCGCCGGGTGACCACGGCGTCGATGCGCTCGATGGCCCGGCCGGTCATCGGAGGACCGTCCACGAGCCTGACGGTCGTGCCCACGACGCCCACATGATTCAAGACATCGGCGAAACTCGTGCCGATGGGAATCCGGTATTCCCCGGGCTGGCGGACGCCGGGGCCGGTGACGACCACGACCGAATCGGTGATGGTCTTCCCGTTGAGCACGGCGTTGGCCAGCGAGGCCAAGGCCTCGGGCTCCATCACGATGGCGTGCACGTCCTCGGTCGTTTTTCCGCAGGGTGTCTCTCGGCCGGTGACGCACCAAGTCAGCAGAACCGGGGCCGCCTGGGGGTACTTATTCCCGACTTGAACGATTTGGAACGGCGTGTGCGCCGTTGCCTTTCTGGAGCGCATCAGGAGTCGGCGGTCGGTCCGGTCGACGACCAGGCAAGCTCTCTCCGGGCCGAGTGCCTGTCTCACCCATAGGCCCGCTCGTAGCACTGACTCGAGATCCCGAGCCATGCAGCCGGACCGGGTTTCGAGCAAGGGGTCGCGGGCGAGCCCATTGATGATGAGGTCCTGGATTCCCGCGTCGGCGGCATGGCGAAGCTGATCACCCAGTCCGATGGCCGGTTCGCGCCCGACGAGAATTCCCGCCCGATCGGCCAACTCGGCGAGGCGTTCGAGGCCCGGGCGGCCGGAGAAGTCGGGGGACGAGCCGATGGGGGATTCGAGGGTGGGAGTGAGCGTGTACTCCTCGGCAGGTCCGGTTTCGATGGTGACGGCCGGCGCGTTCGGCGACCAGGCGGTGCGTGCGCGGGAGAGTGCCACGACCCGGCCGGTGCGAGGCGAATGGACCGGCACGGCGCCCGGCCGGCAAGCTCGACCGATTGGCTGTCCCTCGGCCACCGCCTGTCCGACCCGGACGAGCGGTTCACATGCCGGGCCGGTGTGCTGGATCATGGGCACGGTGAGCCGGGTGGGGCAGGGAAACTCCCGCATGGGCTCATGCTTGCCTACCTCCAACGGCGGGGACAGGTACAAGCCTCCATCAAACACTCGAGGTGTCGGCGATAATCGGCGAAGACGAATGGATCAGTACTCCATGCCGGCCCGTGATGCCGTCCTTTGAGCGGGCGGGGAGCAGCATCGCAAGAAGGGAGACTCGTCGCACCAGACAGTCAATCGCTGTCCGCCTCATCTTGTTGTTGCGGCCCTCAGCTCACCCGAGAGATCCACACCGTCCAGAGTATACTGCCTCAGCCGTTCACCGTCGCCCAGCAGGCCGATGAGGGTAGGGGTCACATCGACCAGACGGCCGCAGGGAATGGTTCCCCCGGGAGCAAGGCCGGGGCCAGCGAAATAGAGGGGGATGAGCATATCGCCGGCGAGGCACGACCCGTGACCGGCTTTCTGTGACAGGCTGAAGTCCCAGCCCTGGGCGGCGAAGAGGATCACATCGCCGGCCCGTGGCGAGTCGAACATCCCGACCGTCTGGGGGACGAAGTCGGGATGTGTCGTGCCGATCGTCGCCCGCAACCAGTCGCGCGAGGTGTGCCACCCCGCCTGGACGAAGGCTGCCAGCTCCGCCGGTTGGGCGTAGCCCAGCGGGTCGCCGCGATGGACGAGAAGTCGGTACCGGACCTGGTCGCCGTCGCGGGATCGCTCGATAGTGGCCGCTCCCCGGCTGGACCAGAGCCGGACGCGGTCTGGTCCGTCACGGGCCAGCACCCCGTCGACGGCCGGCAGTTCCGCCAGATGAGGTTCGGACTCGATGAAAGATGCCACTTCAGTGCAGGTTGGGGTTGCGTCCCACCCCTGGCGACCGCGCAGATGAATCGCGGCCATCCGGTCGGCACCGATCACCAGGAACGCATCGTACCTCTCCAATGCCGTGCGGAAAGCGGCGCGACTGTTGCCTTGCAGCGGCGTTTCACGGCAGTTCAGGGCTCGTCGATCCTCGAGCCATTTGCCGAGGTCCAGGTGCCGATCTGGTTCGACTGCCGGCATGCCATGGTCGCTCACCAGCACGTAGTATGTGCGATCACCCAAGCCGGCCCGGTCGATGGCGTCGGTCATTCGTCCCACGGCGATGTCGAGATCTCTCACTGCTTGGTCATATTGCGGTGAGTTCGGTCCGAAACGGTGACCGACTTCGTCGACCGCGGGGAAGTAGGTCATGATCACGCTGGGCCACCGCTTCTCGCGGTTGGCGAGGGCGGCCACAGCAGGCAGCCGATCCGGCACACTCCGATCGACTGCCCCATGGAGACCCAAGATCCAGTTGCGGCGGAATGTGTGGTAGCCATCGATCGAACGAGTCACGCCGCGATAGGTGTGAAGCTGGATGTTCAGCGTGAAGTGGTCACCGAGGATGCTGTAGAGCGTAGGGACGGCGAGGTGCTCGTTGACCACGCGGTAGGTGTTCAGCGTCATGTAGGAGTAGCTTTCCAGCGACTCACGGTTAAGCCAGGTATTGCCGGGGATTCCATGATGACCTGGGAACAAGCCGGTCACCAAGGACGAGCAGTTGGCGTAGGTGACGGTGGGCAGGCTGTCCACCGCCTGGTCGACACGGATTCCGCCCTGGACGAAGCGGCGGGTGATGTGGGGCAGTTGGCCGGCCGCGACCAGCTCGTCGAACCGGGCGCGATGAAGGCCGTCGGGGAAGAAGACAAGCACGGATCGTGGTGGGCGAACCACGTCGTTGTTCAGATGGATGCGCACCGGCCCCGGCTCGCCGCATCCGGCGAAAGCGGCCGCCAGAGCGGTGGGAACGGCCCAAGTCAAGAGGCGGTACGCGCTCACGCCGGCATTGTATACATTCTGAACGATGCCGGCACAACAGGAGGTGGCGTGCTTGACATGGCGGTGACCGAGCGGTAGCAGTTCTGACTGAGGCATGGTCGAACCGTGCCGAAGCTGTGACAAGGATTCTGTCCTGGAGTCTCGATGACATCACGCATGACTCGTCGTCGCACCGTTCGGCTGATGATCGCCGCCCTGGCGGTGCTCGCAGCCGGTTGTGGAGATCTGGCCGGACCGCAGCGCGGGCGGCAGGGCGCAGCGTCCGTCCAGCTTCGAGTGGTGACCTACAACATCCTGCATGGGGCGGGGCCGGACAAGAAGCTGGATCTGGGCCGGACGGCCGAGGTGATCAGAAGGCTGAGTCCGGACCTCGTGGCTCTTCAGGAAGTGGATAAGGGGACCAGGCGATCGGGCGGAGTGGACGAGGCGGCGGAGCTTGGTGGACTCACCGGCATGCACGCCGCCTTTGGCAAGGCCATGGACTTCGACGGCGGGCAGTACGGCGACGCGGTCCTCTCGCGGTTTCCGATCGAGCGTACGGTCGGCCATGCCCTGCCGCACTCCAAGGACCGCGAGCCGCGGCAGGCTCTGGAGGTTCACGTGAGCGTGCCGGTCGACGGACCGCCGAGCGGCAAGCCGGGCGGTGGGCGGCGGGCCGAGTCCTGGTCGGTGCGGTTCATTTCCACGCACTGGGACCACCTCAACGATGACGTTGATCGTGTCCTGCAGGCGAAGGCGGTCGCGGAACTGGCGGCGACGGAGCCGGTGGTGCCGGTCATTCTGGCCGGTGACTTGAACGCGGAGCCGGGCAGTGTCCCGCTGGCGGCGTTGGGTGCGGGCTGGCTGGACACGACCCCGGCCGCTCCGGAGCCTTCTTTTCCCAGTGACCGACCGACAATCCGCATCGACTTCATCTTCGCCCGCCCCGCGAACCACTGGCGGGGCGTTTCCGCGGAAGTAGTGCACGAGCCGTGGGCGTCGGATCACCGGCCGGTACTGGCGGTTCTGGAGTTGTTGCCCGCTCCGCAGGGCCGGCCGCAATCGGAGTAGCGACCGGCAGGCAAATCGAGCCGAAACGGCCATGCTGGATCGCGGTTGGATGAGGAGGTTTTGAGGCGGGAAGCTGCTGCTCTGCCAAGGGGCGTCGATCGCTCCTACTGGCTGGGCAGCTCATACGGGTCGCACCGGATAGCGTTACCTTCGAGCCCCAGCGAGCCACCGAGAGGGATGAGCGAAGTCAGCCCCCAGCCATCCCAGCGCTCACGCCGCCGGTGCCGGATACGTCAACGGCTTGCCGTGCTCGACGAGCTGGTAGCGGTCGCCGATACCGAGCATCCTCAGGTTGGTGCGAAGCAGCTCGGGGGGCAGCGAGTTGGCTGGAAACAGGTCGTAGTGGCAGGGGATGACGACCTTGGCATTCATTTTGTGGGCCAGGGTGGCGGCCTCGGCCGGGCTCATGTTGTGGAACGCCGGGTTGATCACTGCTGCGAGGATATCCGGCTTGTGGGCGGCCATGCTGTCGGCCAGGATCTCGTGGTAGCCGGTGTCGCCGGTCACGTAGAACTTCGGACCGTCTTTGATGCAGACCAGATAGCCCACGTGGGTGAGATCGTCGCCGGCGAAGGGGATCGCGAAGGTTCCCCGCAGAGTGAGGTCGCCGAGCGTGACGCTCTTGTTTGGCCAGATCATGGCTGTCTGACTCTGAGGCACGCCCATGCTCACCAGCTTCTCGATCGTCTCGGGTGGGGCGACGAACGGTCCGACTCCGCCCGCCGCCCGGTAAGGACGGAGGGTTTCAGGATCGAGGTGATCCTGGTGACTATGCGTCATGGCGTAGGCATCGATTCCGACCAGATCGGCGGGCGGGAGGGGCGGGGGCACCAGCCGGTCCATGTCGAACCCGTACTGGTCGCCGATGGCTTTGCACGAGTTGGACAGGTACGGATCGATGGCCACGATCTTGCCGCCGGGGCTCTTCACGATGAAGCCAGCCTGCCCCAGCCACCACAGGGTGAGCGAACCTCGGGGTACCCGGTACTGCCGCAGTTGTGTCATGCTCAGGATGGCCATGTTATGGTCCTCATGGATTGGGCGGGGAGGTCACGATCATCACCACGAGCGTCTCGGTTCCGGTGTTCTCGATGCCGTGGATGCACCAGGGCGGCAGGTAGACGAAGTCGCCCTTCTTGACTTCGCGTTTGTAGTTGGCGAAGGTCATGGTGCCGCGGCCCTCCATGATCACGTAGGTTTCCTCGGTCTCGTGCTGGCCGGGCTGGAGCACGACATGTGGAGCGAGGTAGAACATTACCAAGCCGAGGTTTTTGGCGGGCGCATTGGGGTTGACCGGGTGCACCACGCGAACGGCGTTTCCGTAGCAGCCCGGGTAGACGATGGGCACGCCCTGCTGAACGGTCACGATCATGGGATCGGGTGCCTTGTCCGGTTTGGGAATCAGCGGCGGGCGATCGGATTTGTAGCCCTGGTGGACTTTGATTTCTGCCATGGAACTCATTTCCTTTCTTGTGAATCAGGTTGTATGCAAGCCGACGATGCTTGCTACACCAAGATTGAGGATGGAGAAAGGTCGGAGGGCAAGCCATTCTCTCAACTCTTCTTCTTCATTCTCAATTCCCCGTTCTCCATTTGCCTCAGAAGTCTCTTGCGTATCCTCCGGCGGTCCAGCCGCCGTCGATGGTCAGTACGGTCCCGGTAATGTAAGCGCTTTCGGGGGCGGCCAGGAACAGGGCGCCGTGGGCGATTTCCTTGGCTTCGGCCGGCCGGCCGAGCGGGATGTGGTCGAGAATCCGCTGGATGCGGTCGACGAATTTCCCGTCAGGGCCATAGAAGAGCCTCTTGGTTCCCTCGCTCACTGTCGAGCCTGGAGCGATCGCATTGACGAGGACGCCCTTGGGGGCGAGTTCGATGGCCATGGCCCGGGTCAGACCGACGATCGCGTGCTTGGCCGCGATGTAGGCGCTCTGCAACCGCAAGGCGACAAGGCCGCAAATGGAGGAAATGTGGATGATCCGCCCGGATTTCTGGGCGACCATGAGCGGCGAAACGGCTCGGCTGACGATGACGACGCCGTTCAGATCGGTCTCGATGATCCAGTCCCATTCATCCTTGGGGAACTCGTCGAAAGTCACGCGATGCTTGACCGTATTGACGCCCGCGTTGTTGACAAGGATATCGATGTGCCCGAACTCGTCGGTGATCTTCCTGACGACGTCCTTGACCTGATCTTCGTTGCGAACGTCCATCTCACAGCCCCTGCAGGAAGGGAATTTGGCTGCTTCCTTCCTGACCGCCGGGACGTCGATATCCGTGTAGATCACCTGGGCGCCGTTGTTGGCGAACGAATCAGCGATCGCCAGACCGATTCCGTTTCCGGAGCCGGTAACCAACGCGACCTTGCCTGACAAATCAACCTTCATGATCTCACCTATGCCTCAGGGGACAACAAGATCCGGGCCACGGCGCGAACCTGTTCCGACGGGCCACGGAACGCCCAGACCGCCGACCAGTCGTCGCAGCGGGTGCGGCCCGTGCCCTCACCGACGGCCGGGATGTGATATTCCAGTTCGCTGAATGCTCCGAGGCTTTGGTGGACAACGTTGCAGGACTGGACCGCATAGCCGAGGTCGTCCTTGTCGGTCCAGGGGACGTCCACATAGTCACCGGAGGGATTGACGAAGAAGTTGCGAATGACCAAGGCGGAGCGGCCACCGGTCTGGTACAGGTATCCGACCCGGCCGGTGGCAGCGACGGCGCGGATGCCGATCTTGTGACAGTCGTTAGTTCGCATTCGGTAGCGCACCATGCGGTCGCCCGCGATCAAGTCTTGGGGGGATATGGAGCCGAAGTAGATCTTGGGCTGCGTCCTGACGTGTACGGGGACGAGCAGATCGCCGCCGTGGGGCATCTGAATGAGATTCCAGGCCCCTACTCGGGCGACCGGTGGGCCCACGATGGCCAGCGAGGTGTGCTGGGTGTAGCCTGCGTATTCGAGCTCGAGCAGGCTTGCCGCGGCGCGCTCGCAGCGTAGCGGATTGGGCGCCCAGGACAGCGACTTGCCCATCTCAAGCTCGACGGTTTTTCGGGAGCGGGCCAGTGTGACGGTCAGCCGATTCACCAGGTGCACGCCCTCGGCGGATCTGGTGACCTGGTAGTTGCCCGGGTCCAGTTGCCGCGGCTGGAAGTAGCGGTCCAGGCTGGGGTAGTCGGGGAAGAACAAGTCGAGTTCAGGCGACAGCCACGTCCGGTCGCCGCCGGAGTTGTGCCACTCGTTGCTGGCATAAAAGGCCTTGGCCGAGGCCGGGCTCTTCAGGGCATCATGGGTCCAGAAGAAGTTCTCGCTGCTGCTGGGCGGGAACAGGCCGAGCACTCGCCCGCCGTGCTGGAGAACGAGCACCTCGGTTCCATCCGGGCTACGGAGTGGTTCCGTCAGCTTGCCTGCCTCATGCAGGCTCTTGACCAGAGCTTCATTCATGATCGCGTTCCTTTCGGTCGGGCCTGCCGAGCCCGCGTGGGTCACGACTTGGCCAGTGTATTCCCGTAGGCCATGACGATGGCCGCCACGATCAGCACGCCGATGGCGACGTACATCTGGTACCTGGGCTTGCCCTTGACTCCGCGCCATTCGCCGCTGATGAAACCCACTCCCTGGCTGCCGGTCATCTGCATCGCCTGCTGGATTCCGAATCCGATCGACGCCCCCAGGGCTCCGAGCATGAGCATCCCCTTGCCCTGCAGTCCGACCGCGATGATGGAGGTGACACCCATGATGACGGCCAAGCCGGCGTCCCTCCAGCTCTCGCCGAACACGTGCCAGGACTTGTTCCGAGTCAGCAGATACAGGGCGTAGGCAACGTTGAGGGCGGAGCCGGCGAACAGGCCCGCCGCCCAGACGCCGAACACGGCCAGGATAGCGCCGGTGTCCACGCCGACCTCGCATTGACCGCCCGGCAGAGCGCTGGCCAGCCGTTCGCGGATCCGCTCGGCGGCATGTGCGGCCTTCTGCCCGCCGATCGCGATCGTGCCGACGCCTTCCACCTCCATCGTTCCCTCGGCACTCACGCTGTAGGTCTTGGAGAACCGGCGGGCAAGCTCGTCCTGGCCTTCGGCGTTGACCTTCACCTTGATCTCGGTATTGGGCCGGACGAGGCAGAGATTCGCGATGATCGGTCCCTGACTGTAGACGAACGCAAGAGACAGCCCTGCGGAGAGCACCCCGGCGACGGCGGTCATGATCAGGCCACCGAGGAAGCTACCGGACTGAGCGGATCTCTGTTTATTGTCGGCTTGCAGGGAGGTGAGCTGCCGGTCGCGGCCGAAGCCAGCGAACGTGGCGAACAACACGCCGATGAGCATGACGCCCACGCCGGCCAGCACGGCCATGCCGGCTGGCGAGTTCAGATCGGGCGCATCCTTGAACAGGCCGGTGCCCTTGAAGACCAGGGGGACGATCGTGCCCACGCACACGCCCAGCCCGGCGAGGATGGCCCCGGTCAAGGCCATGCCGATGCGCACGAAGCACAGGCCGCACAACACATTAGCGATGCCCCAGCCGGCCGCGAACAGGTTGGCCTTGATCAGGGTGCGGAGCGGAACGGCGCGCAAACCCTCGATCGGGTCGGGGCAGGCGAACAGGGTGATGCTCCAGGGAATGATGATGAGTGCGATGAGCATGGCGATCAGCCACCAGTGCTCGAACTGGTACTTGCGCATGAGCTTGAATGGCCAGGCCCCGCTCCCGGTGAGCAGCCCGGCGATGCCAACCACACAAGCACCCAATAGCGTTTCCATGCCAACGTACCCTTTCGCAAGAGGTTGCTCGATGCGTCTACACTCCCGGGACGTAGCCCGTGCCGAACCTGGCCGTCGACCGGGTTCGGAAATCCGAGATCAGCGACATCAGGGCGGTCGTTCCGCCGTCCGCAATGATGGTCTGGCCGACGATGTAGCCGGCCTCGTCGGAACAGAGGAACACGGCCAAGTGGGCGATATCCAGCGGCCGACCGGCACGGGCGACCGGCACAGCGTTCTTGGCGGACTCACCGGCATCCTTCTCGTTGAAGCCGGGGATGGCCTTGTAGTAGTTGTCCACCGTGACCCAACCGGGGGCGATGGCGTTCACCCGGATGCCCTGGTAGGCCAGCTCGACGGAGAGTGTTCGGGTGTAGGCGATGATCGCCCCCTTGGTTCCGGCGTAGACCGAGTGTTCTGGCGCGCCCTGGAGACCGTGGATGGAGGTGATGTTGCACACTGCCCCGCCGCCGTGCTTGAGCATGTCCTTGGCCACGGTCTGGGTGAGGAAGAACTGGGCCCGGATGTTCACGTGGTAGAGGACGTCGAATTGCTCGCGGGTGACCTCGAGGAACGGCTTGTTCAGGGTGATGCCCGCGTTGTTGACCAGGCAGTCGATCCCGCCGAGGAAGCCGATGGCCTGCTCGCCCAGACCGATCGTCTCGTCCACGGAGTTGAAGTTTGCGTTGACCGCGGTCGCCCGGCGTCCGAGGGCTTCGATCTCCTTCACCGCGCTGCGTGCTCCGGCGTCGCTGTGCGAATAATGAAGGACGACGTCAGCGCCTTGGCGGGCGAACTCCATGGCGATTTCGCGTCCGATGCCGGTCCCCGAACCGGTTACCAGGGCCCGCTTGCCAGCCAGTCTGTGGTTTGCACTCATCGGTCACCTCCATTGACAGGTCGCACAACTCCAACCCTCCCGTGCAGCGGTCGAAGATACGTTCCAGCATCCGAAGGAGCCACCGGCGAGACGCCGACCCCAAGCGTTCCCGGGAACGCGTTCCAAGCCATGTCAGCGGGCCGCCGCTTCTCCCTCGACGATCTTGACTCCGTAACCGGCCCCGATCCGAGTTGCACCCGCGGCGAGGAGGGCCTGGGCGTTGGCGTAGTCGCGGACCTTTCCGGAGGCCTTGACGCCGAAGCCCGGCCCCACGGTCTCGCGCAGCAGTCGGATATCCTCCACGGTCGCGAAGCCTTCGGCAAAGCCGGTGCAGGTCTTCACGAAGTGGGCTCCGGCCTGCTTGACGAGTTGACAGGCCAGTATCTTCTGATCGCGGGTGAGCAGGCCGGTCTCGATGATGACCTTGACCATCGCGCCTCCGGCCGCGGCCACGACTTCGGCGATATCCCGGACCACGAGGTCCTTGTTGCCCGACTTGAGGGCTCCGAGATTAATCACCATATCGACTTCGCTGGCTCCGTTGGCGATGGCCTCGCGCGTCTCGAAGGCCTTGGTTTGGGTGGTGGTCGCGCCCAGGGGGAAGCCAATGACCGTGCACACCTTAATCGGCGTGCCCTCGAGCTCGAGGGCGGCCAGGGCCACGTAGGACGGGTTGACACACACCGCGGTGAACTTGTGCTGCTTAGCCTGCCGGCACAGGGTGACGATCTCGTCGGGGGATGCGTCCTGCCGCAGCAGGGTGTGATCGATGTACTTGGCGACATCCGGGACAGTCATGTACTCACTTCTCCTTTCAACCGTGGGCGGCGCTCAACATAGGCACGGCTTGGTGCAACGAAGAAAATCGTCCAGTTCCTGTCGGGTCGGCAGCGAAGGCTGAGATCCCGCCCGAGTGGCGGCCAGGGCTCCGGCACCGTTCGCGAAAGCGATCGCTTGTTCGTCGCCCCGTCCTTCGGCCAATGCGAGGGCCAGGGCGCCGCTAAAGGCGTCCCCCGCGGCGGTCGTGTCCACGGCTTTCACGGGGTAGCTCGGGATCAGTTGCCGCGTGTTCCTGGTCGCCAGGTAGGCGCCGCGCTGCCCCAGGGTAATGATGACCTTGCGCGGACCCATGTCCAGCAGCTTGGCTGAGGCCCGGGCTTCCCAGTCGTTTTTCGGCTCCGGGGCCAAGCCGCCCAGGGGGAGGGCCACTCCAGTGAAGAACTCCGCTTCGGTCTCGTTGGGGGTGAGGTAGGTTGCCTTGGCGAACAACCCTGCGGGAAACGCGCCCGCGGGCGCGGGATTCAATATCACCCGCACGCCCAGCTCATCGGCCAGATCGACGGCTCGCGCCACGGCGGGCATCGCGATCTCCAACTGGCACACCACCGCGTCGGCGGAGGCAATCACCTCGCGGGCGGCATCCACGTCCTCCGGGGCGCAGGCCAGGTTCGCCTGCGGCACGATGATGATGGTGTTTTCGCCGGCGGCATCGACGTGAATGCAGCAAGCCCCGGTGCCGGCGGCCGGATCGGCCTTGACGAACTCGGTGTTGACGCCGCTGGCGTCGAGGCTGGCCAGCAGGAATCCGGCCCGGTCGTCCTGGCCGACGCGGCCGACCATGAAGACCTCGGCCCCCAATCGGGCGGCGGCCACCGCCTGATTAGCGCCCTTGCCTCCGGAGAAGGTGCCGAAGCTCTGCCCCAAAACAGTCTCGCCCTTGCGGGGAATGCGGTCGGCGAGGGCCACGCAGTCAAAGACCAGGCTGCCCACGACGACCACACGTGGTCTCTTCCTGTTCGCCATCGATACCCTCGCATCTCCCGTTGTCACCGAGAACCGCTCTCTCCGATACTACTTGGTGATCAGGTGGTAGGTAAAGATCGCGGAGCCGGGCTTATCGTTCAGTGAAACCGGCAGGCCGCTCTTCATCAGTTCCTCACCGTTCAACCGGAGGGTTTCACTTGAATCGAAGTTGGCGATTTCGTAGGACGCCGCCGGATCCAGGCCGCGGAGTGGCAGCCGCACCGCCTGATAAAGGCTCTCCCCGCGGCGGAAGACCTGAACCACGCCCTTGCCTAGCGCCGGCCGGTCGTACTGCCAAGCCATCCAGACGTCGGCGGCCAGCGAGTACGGCAGGAGCGGATAGAAGTCGCCATAGAAGCAGTCGTTGATCTGACGCCACTCGTCCATCGTGGTCTTGAGCAGTTGCCAATCGAGGTTCTTGAGCCCAGTGGCGTCGGGCCCGAAGGTATACTCGGCGACCATCTGGCTGCGGATCCAGTACTGGCCGTTCTGCATGTTGTAGAGGTAGCCGGACGTGCCGTGGTACGGCAGCCACAAGGACAGCCCGCAGGTATGGCACTGCTGGCCGTCGGGAGCGGCGTACCAATCACTGCGCAGCAGGGGCACGGCTCGCCGCAGCGTTTCCAGGTCGTTGCGCCGCCCGCCGGAGGCACACGAATCGATGAACATGCCCGGGTGGCGTCGAAGGAGCTGATCCCAATAGTCGAAGTAGCCTTCCACGTGGCGAATTTCGGTGATGCCCCGGCGATCTTCGCTGTCCGCGGCTCGCCAGTACGGCAAGGGGTCGATGTTGAAATCCTGGCGGTAGATGTCGATGCCCTGCTCGGTGAGGAGGTGATCGATGTGATCGACCAGCCACTTGCGGCAATCCGGATCACCGAGTTTGAGTAAACCGCCGTTGCGTCCGCCGTGAATCCACTCGGGATGCTGGTCGGCCAACCACGTGCCGGGATGAACGCGTTCGGGCTCGAACCAGAGGATCGACTTGGCTCCCAGGGAGTGGACGTAGTCGCTGATCTCGCGTAGGCCCTTGGGGAATCGGCCCTTATCGACTTCCCAGGTACCGGTTTTGGGCCAGCCCACGCCTTCACATGGATACCAGCCGGCGTCCTGCCACCAGGCGTCGAATCGGATACCGTGTTGGATGTGCTCGCGAAGGAAGGACAACTCCTGCTTCGCCTCGGTCATCAGGCCGGGATAGAAGTTACCTGTACAGATCGAGGCCATGGGCGGGACGAGCTTGCCGCCCGGCCGGGGCATGTTGTGATCAATCAGCCACTGCCGCCAGATGTTCTGCCCGCGCAGCCAGTCGCCGTCGTAGAACTGCGCGACCACCAGAGGGCTTCGGACTTCCTCGCCGGGATGGAGCTTGAAGTGGGTGAGCTCCTGGCCGCCACGGACGTTCACATCCGGAGGTTGTGGGCCACTGAACAGCATGTTCCACTGACCCGCCCAGCTGAGCACGATGATCGCGCCCTTGCCCGGCCAGCCGAGGTTGAAGTACGGCATGACGGACTGGGTCGGTCGCCCGCCGGTGTTGGCGATCCGCTTTTCCTCGCCCGGAGCCAGCGGTTCGGCACGTGGCGCGTAGCTGTCCACGGTATTCAGATCCCCAGTGTTGTAGCGCAGCGTGCAACCGCCGTCGACCGGGCCGCTGAACGAAGTATCGATGGCATTGATCGCTTCTATGATCGGCGTGTCGGCGGTCGCGGTGTTCTTGAAGTACAGCGTCCACTCGGTCGTCGGATAGTCCGTGTACTCGATTGCCACGCAGCGCACGCATAGTCCAGTCGCGGGATCCGTCCAGGTGGTGACGTACTCGATGCGGGTGTCGTCCAGCTTGCGGGATTGGCGTTCAATTCTCCAGGTCTTCGCCGCCTCAGCGAACGACCGGCCGCCGTAGGTGAACGAAAACGGAGGTTCAACGCCCGACTCCACGCCGCCAGCAGAGAACAAGGGCAGATCTCCGATGTGGATCTCCTTGCCGTCGACCAGGGTGACCACGGCGTCAGCCCAGTCGGCCTGATCGCTGTTGATGTTGTCGCCCGCGTCGCCCACCACGATGGTGATTTCCGAAGCCTCGCTCAGATCCGCCTTCAGGGCCCGAGGAGCCTGGCCGCGAGCGCATACTTCGGATTTGCAGACCTCCTTGCCCCCGGCGAGCACCGAGAAAACCACGGTGCCGCCGGACCAGGTGCCGTTGGTATCGATACCGACCTGAGCAGCGAAGGACTTGGCAGGGCCAGGCAGGACAACTCGAATACGGCTATTGGCGTGACAATACAGGCCGTGCGTGAACTGCACCTCGCCGATGCGCAGGGGCTTGTCGCCGCGAGCATTTCGGTGCACGGGGCCGTAGTTGCGCTCAACGAAGAGACCTGGACCAGCCGGCGGGGTCGGCGCGGTGCCCATGAACTTCGCCTCTACCCAGGCATGGGTACGAGCCATCTCCTTTTGGGCGGGGCGGAGCCCCATGGCCGGTGCGATCACCATCATCACCGCCAGCGCGGCGAGATACAATGAACGGATCAGAGACAGGGTCATCAACAAGTCCTCATTGTGCGACCTTGTAGACCAGAACGACGGCGCCGGGCCGTTCAGCGATGTCGACGGGCAGCCCGGCCTCCATCAGGTCGCGTCCTTTGAACACCGACGACTTGTCCGTGTCCAGATTCGTGAGCGCGTAGTCTTTCGCAGGGTCGAGCCCACCGAGCTTGAAGTCGGCGCCGCGGAACATGGATTCCTTCCGCCGGAAGACCTGGATCATGCCCTCGCCCTTCTCCGGCATATCGAACTGCCAGGCCATCCAGCTTCCGCTGTGGCGGTTACACGAAGTCAGTGGGTAGAAATCGCCGTAGTAGTAGGCACTGATCGTGCGCCACTGGTCCAATAGCTTGCGGAGAGCGGCGTAGTCGATCTCCTTCACCCGCAGGTCGATACCGCATCCGAGGCCGGGGACGACATTGCTCCAGAAGGTGTACGGCTCGACCGGCGTGAATCCGCCGCCGTAGTAGCCGACGTTCTCGCAGGCCACGGTGCCTGTCCCGTGATAGGGAATCCAAAGCGACAGGCCGTAGGTCATGCTTTGCTGACTGTTCGGCACGAAGGGATGATCGCTCCGCCACAAGGGCACGGCTCGCCGAAGCGTCTCGAGGTCATTTCGCCGCCCGCCGCTGGCACAGGAGTCGATCAACATATCCGGATGGCGTTTTCGGAGTCCGTCCCAGTAGGCCAGGTATCCGGTCACATGCTTGATCTCGGTGATGCCCTGGCGATCAGGTGCGTCGTTACGCCGCCAGTAGCCGAGCGGATCGATGTTGAAATCCTGGCGGTACAGGTCGATTCCCTGGTTGGTGAGCAGTTTGTCGATGTGGTTGGTCAACCACTTGCAGGCATCGGGGTTGCCCAGGTTGAGTAGCTTCTGCTCGCCGTCCTTGCCGAGCAGCCACTCGGGGTGCTTCTCGTAGAGCCAGGTGCCGGGCGTGACCCGTTCCGGCTCGAACCACACCAGGATTTTCACGCCCTTGGTGTGGGCATGATCGCTGATCGCCCGGAGGCCCCGCGGGAAGCGCTTGAGGTCAACCTCCCACGTACCCACGTTGGGCCAGCCTGACTGGTTCACGTACCAGCCGGCGTCCATCCACCAGTAGTCGATCTTAAGGCCTTCCTCCAGGTAACGATTGATGAACATCACCTGTTTCTCTTCGTCGGCCTTGATCATCTCCTCGTAGGCCCGCGAGCTGCATCCGAAGAACAGCGGCGTCGGCAGTTTGCCGCCCGGCCGGGGCAGATTGTAGGCGATCATCCACTGGCGCCAGACATTCTGGGAACGGATGTAGTCGCCGGTCCAGAACTGGAGGGCAATCAGCGGCGAACGGACCTCCTCGTCGGGCAGCAGCTTGAAGCGGGTGAGCTCCTGGCCGATGGTGATGTGGAGGCTCTCACCGCCATCGCGGGCGAACTCGGCCGCCCACTGGCCCGGCCAGCCCACGGCAATGATCGTGCCTCGTCCCCCCTGCTGCACGTTGAAGTAGCACAGGTCGCTGTTGGTTGGACGCCCGCCGGCCGCGGAGATCCGCTTCTTAGCATTCGGCCCCAGCGGCGTTTCCAGAGGGCTGTAGTCCGACCCGTCGGCAGGCGAGCCCACCGCATGGTGCAGCAGGAACTCGTCCTTGCCCCGGCGTCCGTAGCCAGCATCAAGAGCCTTTATATTCTCGATAATCGGCGTATCGACCGTGCCGGCATTCTTGAAGTAGAGCGTCCACTCGACGGTGGGGAAATCGTGGTACTCGACCGCCACGCATCGCACGACCAAGCCGGTCTTCGGTTCGGTCCAGGTCAGCATGTGCTGGCTTCGCCGCTCGTCGAGCTTGCGGCTCTCGCGGCTCAGGTTCCCGGCCGCGACGAGGTCCTTGAACGACTTCCCGTCGTAGCGGAACGAGAACGGCAATGGGCTCTGGGGTGTCTCGCCGAACCTGGCCGCCACCCACTGCCGGGCCTCTTTCAGTTCCTCGGTCGAGACGGTCACGCCGCAGGCAACGGGACAAGCCATGAGGGCGAGAGCCACTGCATACTTGAACGGGCCAGGCGAGGGGTGCATCCATCTGCTCCTATCGCAAAAGTGAGACCAGACAGCGAGGCGACCGGCGGAGCCGATCACTCAGGGCACGACTCTGTACGAATACAGACCCGCACCGGGACGCGTGGTGATCTCGGTGGGCAGGCCTTGGCCCATGAGATCTTCTCCCGAGGCGACGATTTCCTTGTCCGTGTCCAGATTGGTCACCGCGTACTTCTTCTCCGGATTGAGTCCGTGCATCTTCAGATCCGCGGCCCGATAGGCGCTTCCCGCTCGACGGAAGACCTGCACGAATCCGTCGCCTTCCTCCGGGCGATTGAACTGCCAGCCGATCCAGTCGTCGTCGGTCAGACTGTAAGGGGTCAGCGGATAGTAGTCACCGAAGAAACACGGTCCAATCTTGCGCCATTGGCCGAGCAGCTGGCGAGCGCTCTCGTAGTTGAGGTCTTTGCGGCGCATGTCGAAGCAGGCGGTGAAGTGGGGGCACATGACGCTGCGAAGCCCATAGGCGTCCATCGCCCCGGTGCCGGTGCCGAAGTACGGGAACCACAAGGACAGGGCATAGGTATGCCCCTGGTTGCCGACCGGCTCGATGATGTAGTCGCTGCGGAGCAGTGGAACCGCGCGGCGCAGCGTTTCCAGGTCATTCCGTCGCCCCCCGCTGGCACAGGAGTCGATCAGCATGTTAGGATGCTTCGCGAGCAAGCCGTCCCAGTAGGCGAAGTACCCCTCGACGTAGCGGATCTCGGTGATGCCCTGGCGGCCCTCGGTGTCCGCGGCTCGCCAATAGGGCAACGGGTCGATGTTGTAGTCCTGACGGTAGAGATCGATGCCCTGGTCATCGATGAGCTTGTTGACGTGATCGGTGACCCATTTCACTGCTTGGGGGTTGCCCATATTGAGCAGCTTGACCTCGCCATCCTTGCCCAGAAGCCACTCCGGATGCTTGTCGTACAGCCAGGTGCCGGGCGTCACCCGTTCCGGCTCGAACCAGACGATGATGCGAACGTCTTTGGCGTGGGCGTGATCGCTGACCTCGCGCAGGCCTTTGGGGAACCGGTTGGTGTCGACTTCCCAGGTGCCGGTGTTCCACCATCCGCTCTTGTTCCAGTACCAGCCCGCGTCCATCCACCAGTAGTCGAGCTTGAGGCCTTCCTCGAGATAGCGATCCACGAAGAAGATCTGGCTCTTGGTGTCGGCATTGATCATTTCGCCGAACTGGTGTGAGCTGCATGCGGCCAACTGCTGCGGCGGCAGTTTCCCGCCCGGGCGGGGCATGCTGTGGGCGAGCATCCACTTGCGCCAGACGTTCTGAGCCCGGAGCCAGTCGCCCTTGTAGAACTGCACGACGGCCATCGGGCCGCGCACTTGTTCATCGGCATGCAGCCTGAAGTGAGTGAGTTCCTGCCCGCCGCTCACGCGGAGGCCGCTGGTCTCGCCGCGCGAGAAGGTCGTCGCCCACTGACCGGCCCAGCTCAATACGACAACCGCCCCGTCGCCCGGCCAGGTGACATTGAAGTACGGGAACGCTGCCTGGGTCGGCCGTCCGCCGCTGTTGGCGATTCGCTTCTCGCTCTTGGCCGCCAGCACGTCGACGTGCGGCTGGAAGCTGTCCTTCGTGCACAGGTCGCCGGTGTGAGACCGGAGCACGAACTCACCCTGAGCCGGGCCGCCGAAGACCGTGTCAATCGCCTGGATCTTCTCGATGATCGGCGTATCGGCGTTGCCGGTATTCTTGAAGGTGATCGTCCACTCGATGGTCGGGAAATCGCCGTACTCGACGCCGATGCACTTCACCACCAGGGCGGTTTTGGGATCGGTCCAGGTCAGGGCATGCTCGATCCGCCGTTCATCCAGCCTCTTCTTCTCGCGTTTGACCTCCCAGCCGGCCAGGAACTCCGACGACGGGCGGGCATCATAGACGAATGAAAACGGAGGTTCGGTGGTGTACGGCGGCCGGGACCCATCGAGAATCGGCAGCTCGCCCAGCCAGAGGCTCTGGCCGTCGGCCAAGACGACACGTGCGTCTGCCCAGTCGGCCTGGTCGCAGGCAATGCCGTCGCCGCCATCCAAAACCTCCAAAACAAACTCTGAAGTTCCTTTAAGATCTACGCGCACGGCAACGCCGGGCATCCCTTCGCGCAGCACCGGCGAGCGATAGGCCTCATCTCCGGCCACGCTCACCGAAAACGCCACGCTGCCCCGTCCGCCGGTCGTCTGCTCGTTGCTGTCCACGCCGACGATGGCTGTGAAGGTCTTGCCGGGTCCCGGCAGGCGAACGACGACCTTGCTGACGGCGTGACAGTAGAGGCCGCGGCTGTAAGTCTTGTCCGCGAGCTTCATCGGACGACCGGCCCGGGCGTTCAGCTGGACGGGATCGTTGTTGGCCAGCACGCGCAATCCGGCCTTCGGCTCCTCGGTCTGGACCATTCCCTCGAACTTGGCGGAGACCCATCGTTTTGCCTCCGCCATTTCCCCGGGCGTCACGAAGACTCCCCGGGCCGCGGTAACGGCCGACAAAGCGAACACCAGCCCCCAACCCATCATGCGACGCGCCTGCGGCATACAGTATTCTCCTGTGGTTGTGTCAACTGTCCTGCGACTCCGAGGGTGGCTCGCGCTTTTCCGGCGACGAATCCTCGGCGGAGTCCGCCTCCAATCGCGTGATCAACAAGTCCATGTGGGCGTGGACCGCCCGTTCGGCCGCCCCAGGAGAGCGGTCGCGTATCGCTCTCACGATGGCCCGGTGGATCTCGGCACCCTGAGGATCGCTCATTGCGGCCGGCTGAGTGCGTCTCATTCCCGCCATGCTGAACTCGTGGAGCAGTTCCAGCAGGTTGCGCATCAGAGGATTGCCGCCGATCTCCACCAGCATGCAGTGAAACCGGAAGTCGGCTTCCATGGCCTGCGGGCTCCGCCGGGCCACCACGCCGAGCGCTTCTTCAAGTGCCTGACCCAGGGCCGTGACTTGTTCCGGCTCGGCAACCATCGCCGCCTTTCGCGCCGCGTAGCCCTCCAGGACGCGTCGAAACTCGACGAACTGCATCAACTCCCTGGGACCGATGGCCATGGAGCTGCCGACCAGCTTCACGCAGCTGGACAGCCACTCGCGCTGGGCGACGAACGTGCCGCTCCCGTGCCGAACAGTCAGCAGTCCGACCGCCGCAAGCCGGTTGACCGCCTCGCGCAGCACCGGCCGGCTCACCTGCCAGCGTTTCATCAGTTCCAATTCGCTCGGGAGGCGATCGCCAGCCGAGTATCCTCCCTCCACGATCAGGGAGCGGAGCCGTCCGGCCACCGCCGACACGAGCGGAACTCGGTCCAAGGGACGATGTCTGGTTTTCATGAACCCGAATCCTTGCACGCCACCCACTGGGGAGTATAATAATTCATAAGACGTCTGACATCTTATGTTAACGTACCCCGACCGTCAAGGGTCGTCCGAGCCGCGATGCGGACAAGGGAGCATTGTACTACCTTAAGATTATGGGATACAACACGCTACGATAGCGATTCCCGGCACGATCTCGCGGTGGTTTCCGTCGTCTGGACGTCACCCGAGGTGCCTGGCTCTGGACCTGAGAAACGACGGCTGGAGAAAGCGACAGAACCTGATGTTTCAAGTATTGATCACCGACTATCTGGCTCCTCCGCCGACGATTGAGCAGCGGCTGTTGTCGGGTTTGGCCCAGGTGGAGTGCCTCGAAGCCAAAGCGGCCAAGGAGTTGGCCGGTCGAGCGGACGATGCTGACGCCCTGATCGTCTTCCATGAAGTCACCCTGCCGCGGGCGATCATCGAGAGGCTTACGCGTTGCCGGGTGATCGTCCGCTGCGGCACGGGATACGATCAGATCGACCTGTCCGCCGCGGCGGAGCGGGGCGTTCCGGTCTGCAACGTGCCGGACTACGGTGTCGATGAGGTTGCGGATCACGCGATTGCCCTGATGCTGGCATGCAATCGGAGGCTTCTGCAAGCCGAGCGTGGGCTTCGTCAGACGCTTGCTCCGTGGAACTACCATGCGGTACAGACCATTTTCCGGCTCTCGGGGGCGACACTGGGCATCATCGGACTGGGGCGAATTGGGACGGCCACGGCGATGCGGGCCAAGGGGCTCAAGATGCGGGTGGTGGCCTGCGATCCGTACCTCCGTTCGGGCCTGGACAAGGCGGTTGGGGTGACGCTGGTGGACCTCAACACCCTGCTGGCCGAGAGTGACGTGATCTCGCTTCATGTGCCGCTGACCGACGAGACCCGGAACATGATCGATGGCGTAGCTCTCGGCAAGATGAAGCCGCACGCCATTCTGCTGAACACGTCCCGAGGGGCGGTCGTGGACACCGCTGCCCTAGCCGCCGTGTTGGAGAAGGGGCGCATCGGGGGTGCGGGCATCGATGTGCTCCCCACCGAGCCTCCCGACGGGAGTGAGCCGCTGGTCAAGATGTGGCGGCAGGCCTGCGAACGGCCGGTCAATCTGGTGCTGACGCCTCACACCGCGTTCTACTCCGAGGCGGGTTTGGTCGAGATGCGTGAGAAGGCCGCCCAGGAGGTAGCCCGGGTTCTCTCCGGCGAAGCCCCGAGAAACTGCGTGAACGAGCATCTGCTGAAGGCGGGGGTGGTTGTCGGACGCTGACCGGCCGGTGAGCAGGAATCCGCCCCGTTGGTGACCTGCGGGCGGGGAACATACTCGCCGACGGTTGGCGTGCCGCGCGTGGTTCGCCGATCGTCTCGAACCCGATCAGGGCCTGCTTTGGTCCCTGGTCGGTCGCCATTTCCAGGCACGCAATATCCTGCTTTCGGGGCCGTTATGGCTTGTGGGGATGCCTGCGGCGGCTCGGCACTGGAGTGATGTCACGGGGCCGAGCCGGGGATCGAGTTCACCTCGGGACTCGTGGGCACAGGCGGCGAGATTGGCTCAACCCGCGAGTTCGTAAGTACCGATTCCATATGGGGATGTATGGACTGGAGACTCCTGAGACGCTCCGCGGACGCTGCGGGGGGTGCTGAGCGGTGGCCGTGGAGGAGGGTCAGATGGCGGGCGTCAGAGCGAACCCGTTCGAGAATCCAGGCGAGCCGGCTTCCGGGAGCCCGATCGACGGGCTGGTTTTTGGCCAGCTTCGACGGTTGGGGATCAAACCGGGGCGTCTCTGTTCGGACGCCGTCTTTGTCCGCCGGGTTCACCTGGACATGATTGGCACACTTCCCACCGCCCCGGAGGTCGTGGAGTTCCTGGAGGACCGAGCCTCGGGAAAACGAGCCGCCGTGATCCACCGCTTGTTCTCCCGAGATGAGTTCGCGGACTACTGGGCGATGAAATGGAGCGATCTGTTACGAGTCAAAGCCGAGTTTCCCATCAACCTGTGGCCGAACGCCGTCCAAGCCTACCACCGCTGGATCCGAACCAGCGTGAAGGAGAACAAGCCGTACGACCAGTTTGTTCGTGCGATGCTGACCGCCAGCGGGAGCAACTTTCGCGTACCGGAGGTCAATTTCTATCGTGCCATCCAGGGTCGCGATCCCCAGGGCATCGCTCGGGCGGTGGCCTTGACTTTCCTGGGTACGCGGGCGGAGAACTGGCCGGCGGAGAAGCTGGCGGGCATGGCCGGTTTCTTCTCCCAAATCGGCTACAAAGCCACGGCAGAATGGAAGGAGGAAATCGTCTTCTGGGATCGCGGCAAGGCCTCCGCCGATCCGCCCAAGGCTGTTTTTCCCGACGGCACCAGCATCCGACTATCGCAGGAGCGAGACCCTCGGGCGGTCTTCGCCGACTGGCTGGTCGATCCCAAGAATCCCTGGTTCACGCGCGCCATCGTCAACCGCATGTGGTCCTGGCTGCTCGGTCGCGGCATCATCCACGAACCCGACGATATCCGCCCCGACAATCCCCCGGTCAACCCCGAGTTGCTCACCCTGCTTGAGCGGGAGCTGGTCTCGGCTCGCTATGACCTCAAGCATCTCTACCGGCTGATTCTGACGTCGAAGACCTATCAGCTGTCCTCCATTCCCAGAACGGACCATCAAGAGGCTTCCGCGAGTTTCTCACACTACCCGCTCCGGCGGCTGGAAGCGGAGGTGCTGATCGACGCCCTGTGCCAAATCACGGGCACGACGGAGAAGTACTCCAGCCCCATTCCGGAGCCTTTCACCTTCATTCCAGAGGATCAGCGGTCGATCGCCCTGGCCGACGGCAGTATCACCAGTTCCTTCCTGGAGTTGTTCGGCCGGCCGTCCCGGGACAGCGGCCTGGAAGGGGAACGGAACAACCGGGCGACCGCTGCCCAACGGCTGCACCTCCTCAACTCGAGCCACATTCAGCGGAAGATCGAGCAGGCGCCGCTGCTTCGCTCCGGGAGCTCGGGTGGCGTTCGGCCGCGCGACATGATCGAGCGAATCTACCTGACCGTGCTCTCGCGTTACCCCACGGACGAGGAACTCGAGACGATTGGGGCGTATTCGCAGACCCATGGCGGCAAGGGCCGTGAAGCCCTGGTGGATCTGACCTGGGCGCTGGTGAACAGCGCCGAGTTTCTGTATCGGCATTGATGCGTACCTGATGGCGGGACCGGATATGACTGCAGAACGAGACCTGACTTGCCAGTGGGCCGGCGCGGACCGGGACCTGAGCGGAGCCGGCCGGCTCTCCAGGCGTGAGGTCGTGTGCCGGGGTCTCTGGGGTGCAACGGGCTTGCTGATGGCCAACCGTCTGGGCCTGGCTGCGCCGACGAGTCAACCCGCCGCTGGGGGTGCGACCGGGCTGAAAGGCAAGGCCAAGGCGGTCATCCAGATCTGGATGTGGGGCGGACCGGCGCACCTGGACACTTTCGATCCCAAGCCGGACGCGGGCAACGACTACTGCGGTCCGCTCGCCAAGCCGATTGCCACGAACGTCGACGGCATCATGATTGGAGAACTCCTGCCCCTGCTGGCCAAGCAGGCCGACAAGTACTCCATCATTCGGAGCATGACCCACGGCCAGAACGGGCACGAGACGGCGGCCTACCTGGTCCAGACGGGGAGGAGCCCGGGCGACGGGATGGTCTATCCGTCGGTGGGGGCGGTGGTATCCCTGTTTAAAGGCTATGAGGCCGGGTATCAGGGCTTGATCCCCCCCTATATCGTATTGACCGAGCTGCAGGGCCGCTTCTCGGAGTGCGGTTTCCTGGGTTCGCGCTGCAAGCCGTTTGCCACGGGCGGTGATCCGGCCCAGACCCGCTTCGCCGTGGAGGGCGTTGTTGCCCAGGGTATCTCTGACCAGCGACAGCGGGACCGTCGAGACCTGCTGCACAAGCTCAACACGTTGGAGCACGTGATGGTCGGCAATGCTCAGCTGCTGGCGTTGGCGCAGTGTGAAAAGCAGGCCTACGATCTCATTCTCGGCGATGCGGGCAAGGTCTTCGATCTCTCTCAGGAGAAGGATGAGCTGAGAGATCGCTATGGTCGCAACACCTTCGGGCAGTCCTGCCTGGCGGCCCGGCGTCTGGTCGAGCGCGGCGTCCCCTACGTCACTATCAACTACAAAGGCTGGGACACACACAAGCAGCATTTCCAGACCATGCGCCGCAGGCTGCCGGAAATGGACAAGGCCATGGCGACCCTGCTGCAGGATTTGTCCGAACGTGGCCTGCTGGACACGACCATCGTCTGGTGGAGCGGCGAGTTCGGGCGTACGCCCAAGGTTCAGTGGGAACCGCCCTGGAATGGCGGACGCGGGCATTTCGGTGCCGTGTTCTCGGCGGTCGTCGCCGGCGGTGGATTCAAGGGGGGCCACGTGGTTGGCGCGTCGGACGAGAAGGGAGAGAAGGTCGCCACGCGGCCGGTGTATCCTTGCGACCTCATTGGCAGCCTGTACGCGTTGCTGGGCATTGATCCGGACGGGGCTCTGCCGCATCCGGAGGGGAAGACGGTTCGCATCACCCCTTCGGCCGCCGAAGGGGTGAGCATGGGTGGCCGTTTGAAGGAGATCATGTAGCTCTTGGAAGCCTTGCTGTACGCATCCCGATCGTCCGCGTTCCTGGTGGTGCTGGTCGTGCTGTCGATGGTTCCCGCGTCCACGGCCCAGCAGAATCGGCAAGCGGGCCCGCGTATCGGGTACGTCTACCCGGCCGGTGGCAGACAGGGTTCGACCTTCCAGGTGGTCCTCGGTGGTCAGAATCTGGACGGGGTCAACAGCGTCCATGTCAACGGTGACGGTGTTGAAGGCATGGTCATAGAGCACCGCAAGCCGCTGACACAGCTCCAGTTCAGCCTGCTCCGAGAGAAGCTGAAGGAGCTGATGGACAAGAAGGCTGCGGCTCAGAAGAGCCGATCGGCGACCCGGCCCGCGTGGACTGACGAGGACGAGAAGGCGGTTGCCGAGCTCCGCAAGAAGCTGGCCAACCCGCCGAACAGGCAGGCGAATCCCGCGATTGCCGAGACTGTTCTGGTCGAAGTGACGGTCGGGGCCGGCGCCGAGCCGGGCGAGCGGGAGCTCCGCTTAGAGGCACAAGGCGGCTTGACGAATCCGATCGTCTTCTGCGTTGGCCAGCTGCCCGAGTTCTCCGAGCCGGAAGAGAAACCGAATCGCGAGCCGCCCGGCGGAAGAACGCCCAAGTCCGGCAACCCGCTCAACCCCCGAAGAGGCCTCAAGGCCGAGCGCGATGCGCCGGGCTTGAACCCCGAAGAGGAGATGACGGTCACTCTGCCGGCCGTCGTGAACGGCCAGATCATGCCTGGCGATGTGGATCGCTTCCGGTTCAGGGCCCGGAAGGGAACTCGGCTGGTCGCCGCCGTCGCCGCCCGGGATCTGATCCCCTATCTGGCTGACGGCGTGCCGGGGTGGTTCCAGGCCACGCTGGCGATCCACGATGCCGCGGGTCAAGAGCTGGGGTACGAAGACGATTACCGTTTCCATCCCGACCCGGTTCTCCTATTCCAGGTTCCTCGGGACGGCGAGTACGTGGTCGAAATCAAGGATTCCATCTACCGGGGCCGGGAGGACTTCGTCTATCGCATCACGCTTGGTGAGTTCCCCTTCGTTACCAGTGTCTTTCCTTTGGGCGGGCGGGAGCACTCGCCGATCAGCGCCGAGCTGACCGGCTGGAATCTGCCAGGTGAGAAGAAGACGATGGACATTGAGGGCCAGGAAGCCGGGGTGGGTGCACTCTCGGTGAAACGAGGTCCGCTGGTCTCCAACCGCGTGCTCTTCGCCGTGGACAGCCTGCCCGAATGCCTGGAGAACGAACCGAACGACCGTCCGGACGCTGCCCAGTCCGTCAAGCTACCGATCATCGTCAATGGACGCATCGATAGCCGCGGAGACCAAGACGTGTTTCGATTCGAGGGTCGGTCGGGGCAGGAGGTTGTGGCCGAGGTCTGCGCCCGGCGACTCGGCTCGCCTCTGGACGCCATTCTCAGAGTCACCGATGCCGCCGGCAAGCAGTTGGCCGTCAACGACGATCACGAGGACAAAAGCACTGGCCTGAACACGCACCATGCCGATTCCTGGCTGCGGATCACGCTGCCCGTTGACGGGACCTACGACGTCCAGCTGGCCGACACGCAGGACAAGGGTGGGCCGGAGCACGCGTACCGCTTGCGTATCAGTGCCCCGCGGCCGGATTTCGAGCTGCGGGGGGTACCGTCGAGCCTCAATGTTCGCGGAGGTGCCAGCGCCGCCCTTACCGTGTATGCTCTGCGCAAGGATGGCTTTTCGGGCGAGATCGAGCTGGCCCTGAAGGATGGGCCGACGGGCTTCAAGCTGAGCGGCGGCCGCGTACCGGCGAACCAGGACCAGGTGCGGATCACCTTGACCGTGCCGCCGATGCGACTGGAAGGTCCGGTCCGTCTGGTCCTGGAGGGTCGTGCGGTGGTGGGGGACCGGAAGCTAGTGCGGCCGGTCGTGCCCGCAGAGGATATGATGCAGGCTTTTGCGTATCGGCACCTGGTGCCGGCGAAGGAGTTGTTGCTCACGACATCCGGGCGGTGGCTGCGCAGCAACGCGGTGAAGATTGTGAGTGCGATGCCGGTGAAGATCCCGACCGGCGGCACGGTTCGGGTCCAGGTTGGTGCCGCCGCCACCGCGTTCCGGGGAAAGGTGCAGCTGGAACTGAGCAATCCGCCCGACGGGATCATGCTCAAGAAGGTGGTGCCGAACAACACGGGTGTTGAGCTGGTGCTGCAGAGCGACGCCGCCAAGAACAAGCCCGGCTCGAAAGGGAACCTGATTATCACCGCGTTCGCCGACCGGGAGATCAAGACCGCCAAGGGGGCACAGGGCACCAAACGACGTGTACCGGTGGGCCTGCTGCCGGCCGTACCGTACGAGATCGTGGCGAAGTAACCGAAGGGGCTATCGAATTACTTTATGTCATCAACGAGTCCGTCCGTCGAACCGTTTATCCATCGCACCGCATCCAACGGCGTCTTCGTGGTAGCCGCCGCTTCGCCGAACGGCGAGCCGGCCGTGGAGGCGGCGGCCGTGTACGCACGCATCGGCGACGTTCTCCGGGCATCGCGTCTTGAGGTCGTCCAGGAGCGGGTCTTCGGCTGCCTGGACGCTGAACCGGCGGTCAAGGCCGCCCGGGCGACGGCCCTGCAGACCCGGGGCATCCGCGACGATGGTCCCCTGAGCTACATCCAGGGTCGACCGACCTGGGGACGGGGACTGGGCGGCGTCATCGTGCGTGCCGCCGAAGCCGACCGGGTTCACACCCTTCACGACCGAGGTATTCCCTGCGGGCGCGTCTGGCAGGCCGACGACGCCACATTCGTGATTCTGCAGAGCATGCAGGGGCTGCCGGAGACGCGGGGCGAGGATGGCAGGCCCGCCGAGCAGGCCCGCCGGGCCATGGAACGTGCAGACCGCATTCTCAAAGCCAACGGCCTGAGCTACCGCGACACCGTCAGAACCTGGTTCTACCTCTCCAATATCCTGGCCTGGTACACCGAGTTCAACCAGACACGGAACGCCAAGTATGGTGAGTTCGGCATCTTCCCTGCGCCCGGCGATGAATGCTGGCGGTTTCCGGCGAGTACGGGCATCCTTGCCGACTCCACTGGTGGCGCCGCTTGTACCCTCGATATTCTGGCGGTGGACGGCTCGGGCCCGGCCGCAGTTGAGTTCTTGCGGAATCCGCGCCAGCAGGAGGCCTTCCGCTACGGTTCGGCCTTCTCGCGCTGCGCCATCGTCCGCGGTTCCGCCGAGGACCTGGTGGAGGTTTCCGGCACCGCGGCGATTGACGAACATGGCCGAAGTGTGTATCCGGGCGACCTCCGTGCCCAGGTCCGGTGTACGCTGGACAAGATCGCGGCCCTCATTGAGCCGGTAGGAGCGTCGCTCGGGGACCTCTGCGCGGCGACGGTGTTTCTCAAACGCGGCCACGACGCCGAGACCGCACGCGAGGTCTTGGCCGAACTTGGACTCGAGCGGCTTCCGGCCGTCTGGGTGGAAGCCGACGTGTGTCGCGAGGAGTTGCTGTTCGAGATCGACGCCGAGGCGGTGGTCGATCGGCGGCGATAGAGCCTCTCTCCTCATTCAACCATGACTACACCTCACGCCTGGCGCGGCCAGGGTGAGGCAGACGGTGGTCTCCACCCGACTGTCCATCCAAGCTATAATGGTTTCGCTGTTGGATCAGGGCCACAGCCTCCACAGGAGCCACGACGATGACATCCCGGGAGCGCATCCTGGCGAGCATCAACCACCATGAACCCGACCGTTTGCCCATCGACTGCGGGGCCATGCGCTCCACGGGCATCCAGGCCATCGCCTATCACAAGCTCAAGGTTCATCTGGGCATCTGGCAAGGGCGCACGAGGGTGTTCGACGTTATTCAGCAATTGGCTGAACCGGAGCCGTTCTACCTCGATCGGTTCAGGGTGGACGCGGTCAATGCCGGCTGGGAGTTCGCCCCGGAGGCCTGGAAGGAGTGGATCCTGCCGGACGGCTCGGCTTGCCAAATTCCCGCCCACATCCGTTTTCAGCGCGAAGGACACGACTGGCTCGCGTTCAACGACGCGGGCGAGGTGGTCGCGCGCATGATCGAAGGTTGCACGTACTTCAGCCAGACGATCCACCCGCTCCATCGCGAGGACTGGACGGCCGGCCTCAACGATCTCGGCCGGGCGATGAACTCAGTCTGCTGGTCGGCGCTGCCTGAGCCGCTCTATGCCGGCGGCCTGAGCGACGAGAACCTGGTCCGCATGGGCGAACACGTCCGGCAGCTCCGCGAGCGGAGCGATCGGGCAATCATGATTGCCTATGGGGCGAATCTCTTCGAGTGGGGCTCCTATCTACGGCGGATGGACAACTTCCTCCTGGACCTGGCGGGCGAGCAGAGCAAGGCGGTGGCTCTCCTGGACAAGCTCGTGGAGTTGCACCTGGCGGGGTTAGATCGACTGCTTCCGGTGCTCGGCGACCACGTTGATCTGATCCAACTGGGTGATGACCTGGGCATGGAGGCCGGGCCTTTCTTCTCCCCGGCGATGTTCCGTTCGGTGTTCAAGCCGCGGTACACCGCCATCGTGAAGCACATCAAGAAGCGCTGTCCCCACCTCAAGATCTTCCTGCACTGCTGTGGTTCGATCCTGCCGCTGCTTCCCGATCTGATCGAGGCGGGAATCGAGGTCATCAACCCGGTCCAGATCGCCGCGCGGCATATGGATCCGGCCGTTCTGAAGAGAGAGTTCGGTTCTGCCCTGACCTTCTGGGGTGGCGGATGCGACACGCAGAAGGTCCTGCCGCGGGGCACGCCTCAGGAGGTGAAGGACCACGTCCGGCGCAATATCGACATCTTCGCTCCGGGTGGTGGATTCGTCTTCTGCCAGGTGCACAACATTCTGGCGGATGTGCCGCCGGAGAACATCGTGGCGATGTACGAGGCCGCCATGGCCTGACTCCCGCCACGCGGGAAGGCACCGAATGGGGAATAGCGAATTGAGGAAGCTGCTCGCCGACCCGGACGCTGCTCTTTCCCGATGCTCCGTGCGCCGTTTTCCATTCCGCCTGATTCTGTTACCGCTCGTGCTCGTCGCGTTCGTATCCCTGCATCCGCCGGTATCCGCCGAGGCCTCTCCGGTTGTTCGAGCGACGGAGCAGCGTCGAATCGAGACCATTGCCCGAGCAAGCCGGAGCGCGGTCTGTATCTTCCTGGATGAAGGCGAAGCCGGCTCGGGTGTGGTGATATGCCCCGATGGTCACGGGCTGACCAATTTCCACGTCATTGCAGGCATACTCAAGACGCGCCGCGCGTTTGGTGGCTTGTCCGACGGCAAGCGATATCCTCTGGAAGTGCTCGGGATTGACCCGACCGGTGACATGGCCATGTTCCGCCTGACCGGCAAGGACCGTTTCGAATGCGCCGAGTTCGGCGACTCGGAGGCTGTCCGGGTGGGCGATGAGGTCTTCGCGGCCGGCAATCCCTTCATGTTGGCCGAGGACTCCACACCGACCATCACCGCGGGGATTGTCAGCGGCCTGCACCGCTATCAGTACGGCCAGGATGCCCGGTCGCTGGTCTATGCGGACTGCATCCAGGTCGACGCCTCGATCAATCCGGGCAACTCCGGCGGGCCGTTGTTCGACGCCGCCGGGCGGCTCATCGGGATCAACGGCCGGGCGTCGTTCGAGCGTCGTGGGCGGGTCAACGTGGGCCTGGCCTATGCGATTTCGATCAACCAGTTCAAGCGGTTCATTCCCGGTTTGAAGGCCGGCTTGCTGGTCGAGCATGGTTCGCTCGGAGCCACGGCGGTCGATGCCGGTTACCGACAGGTGGTTTTCGACCGAGTCATGGATGGAGCCGCAGCGGCCGCAGCGGGCATCAAACCGGGTGACCGGCTGGTGGTTTTCGCAGACCAGAAGATTCGTGATGCCAACCACTTCACGAGTCTGCTGGGCAGCTACCCGGCAGGCTGGCCGGTCTCGGTCACCTGGGAACGTGAGGGTCGGCTGACCTCGAGGGTGATCGAGCTCGATCCCCTGACCGTGAGGGTTCCGGACGAGCTCAAGCGGGCCTATCGGGTTGATGTGAGCGTCACCCGAAAGGCCGCGGAGTCCCGGCCGGCCGGACCTGCGTCCCCCTCGGCGCCGGCTGTAGCCAACGTCCTGGCGCCGGCCATCGAGTCCGCGATTCGCTCAACGGTCAAGCTCTACGGCGGTCGACTCGGCTCAGCCGTGGGCTACGGCTCCGGCGTGATCGTCTCGCCGCAAGGTGATGTCCTCACCACGCTGTCGGTTCTTGTCGAAGGCAGCGAGCTTCGGGCGGTGACCCACGACGGGCACGCTTACCCGTGCACGGTGATCAGCCGCGACGAGTACCGGCAGCTGGCCCTGCTGCGGATGGGGCGTAAGAGTGAGAATGCGGACACCGCCGCTCCGCTTCGCGACCAGATGACTCCGCCGAGATGGGAGCCGCTGCCGATGGCCGACCCCGCCGCGGCTCAGCCCGGCGACTGGATTCTGGCCGTCGGGAACCCGTGCAAGGTCGCCGATGGAGCGGAGGCCGTTTCGGTGGCCCGAGGGATCCTCTCGGGTCGTACCCGGCTCGACGCGGTCCAGGGATCGGAGGCTTTTCCCTATCGCGGCGATGTTCTCCTGCTTGACGCCGTGACCAGCAACCCGGGTTCGCCGGGCAGCGCGGTCGTTGATCTGGACGGGCGCTGGGTTGGAGTGGTGGGAGAGGTAGTCGCTTCCCAACGAACCAATACCGAGCTCAGCTACGCGTACCCCGTGGAGGAGATCAAGGCCTTCCTGCGCGACGCCAGCGTCGGCGAGGCAGCGAGTCGGCCTCACGGGGCGGCGTCTCGCCCCGCCAGCCGGTCGGCCAAGCCTGGCTACCACGGCATCCGCCTCTCCACCATTGCCTATCACCGTCAACTGCCCTTCGTGAAGAGCGTGGCCGACGGATCGCCGGCCAAGGCGGCCGGCGTGCGAGCCGACGATCTGATCATCAGCGCCAACCGGACGGCGGTTCCGCAAGGTCGCGTGTTTATGGAACTCTGCGAGCGGCTGCTTCCCGGGGAGGAGCTTTCGCTGATCGTCAAACGGGGCGAAGAGTTGATCCCGGTCCGTTTCGTGCTCACGGAGGATCCCGAATGACCACCCTTGCCGCTCTGCTGACCGGCCTGGCAATGATGGCCCTGCCGGGCAATTCGGCCACGCATCCCGCGGACGCCATGCGGGCCGAGCAGGATGCCTTTCGCCGTGCCGTGGCCCGAGTGGCTCGGTGCGTGGTCACGATCGAGACGATCGGTGGTACACAACCGGGCGGCGGGCAGCCGGCGAGCGGCCCGGCCTTCGGCGGGCGAGAGGTGGCACCCTCGGGGTTCATCGTGGCCGACGGCCCCACCACGGGGCTGATCTGGTCGGCCGACGGGCTGATCCTTACCAGCGCCTTCAATTTCGTTCGCGACCCATCGCTGATCACTGTGGTGCTGTCCGATCGTCGGAGGTTCGTGGGCGAACTGATCGCCCGTGACGAGGTGCGACGGCTAGCGATGGTTCGCGTTCCGGCCACTGGGTTGCCGGTGCCGCAGTGGATCGGCGACGAGGGCGAGGTTCGCGTGGGCCAACGGGTCCTGGCGCTGGGTCGGGGTTTCGGCGGGCCGTTCTGCTCGATCACCGCAGGCATCGTCAGCGGCCTGAACCGGATGAGTGGTCTGGCCATCCAGACCGACGCCCGGCTCTCGCCGGCCAGCTTCGGCGGGCCGCTGATAGACCTCGACGGCCGGGTGATCGGCCTTTGCGTTCCCTTTGGCATGGGCAACGACCTGCTTTCCGGCGTCGAGTGGTATGATTCGGGCATTGGCTTCGCGATTCCCGCATGGCAGGTTTGGACCAGTGCCGCCGACCTCTCCGCCGGGCACAGCCTTCGCCGTGGCATGCTCGGCGTGGTCCTGGACGCGAAAGCCAATGCTCCCCCCACGATCCGACTGCTGGCGGATCGCTCGCCCGCTCTCCGAGCCGGCCTGAAAGTCGGCGACGCGATTGTGGCGATCGACGGGAAGCCGGTCACGGTCTATCCCGATCTCACCCGGCTGATGCGATCCCGATGCGCGGGGCAATGGGTGAAGGTACGCGTCCGTCGGGGAGCACAGGACATCGATCTGGAGGTCGTTCTGGCCGTTCCTGAGGACGTCGGATCGCTCAACCCGCCCGCGAGCGAGCCGGCGGGGCGGTAGACGCCATCTCAGATGAACACCCGCTTGTTGTAGATAAACCACTCGAAGAGCAGGACGGCTCCCAAGGCCAGGAGCAGGTACTGCCACAGTGGTTTGCGGAGATTCTCGCTTCCCGATCCGGCGGCGACCTGACCGCTGGCGATGCGGAACTGCTGATTGGGGGCGATGAAGCTCTCGTAGTCATTGGTGAGGTTCACGGCCCGCCCGCTCTGATCGGGAATACCGGTCTCGAGGCGATAGAGGCCGACGCGGTCGGTCTGGCCGTAGCTCACCAGTCCGGAGGAGCGAACGGAGACGTCCTCGGTGCGTCCATCCGGCCGGTGGACGGCCACGGTCGAGCGACCGGGCTTGGCGGCAACGGTGATGGCTTCGCCCGGCTTGGCGGGGGGATGCTGGCCGAGGGTGGATGCGCCGGCCAGGTACCGGAGAGCGTTGTGCATGAAGACGACCAGGCCTTCCTGGAAGACCCAGTCGGTATTGAGCAGCTCCCGTTTGTCGTCGAAGAAGCTGAACGCGCACAGCAGGAACTGGTGCCGCTCCTCGTTGAGCAGGGCGAGCACCGGCCCGCTGGACGACTCGATCAGGGCAGTCGCTTGTGGAGGCAGAGCGAGCTTCCGCCAGCTGAAGACGTTGATCGAGTTGATGGCCACATGCCGGAGAACCGGATGGGTGTCATCCCAGTCGAGGAAGAGCTCCCGCTCGATCAGTTCGCCTCTTTGGACATCCTCGATCAACGGTATTCCGCCAAAGAACACATAATTGCCTGGCGGCAGACGCTGGGTTGAATGGGCGTCGATCACGATCACATCGTAGCGCGACCGGCCGACGTCGATGAGTTTTTCATCAGGGTTCTTCTCGTACTCGTTGGGAGTCCAGACCTCATACTTGGCCAGGGGCATGGCGGACATGAGGTCGCGCAGATAGCGGTTGCCGGGCGTGACCAGGAGGGCGGTGATCGGCCGGGGCGGCGTCGCCACGGCGAAGACCCGGTCGTCGGCGGGGAGGGCGTCCTTGCCGGACAGCCGCAACTCGATGTCCGCTCCGCGATCCAGGAGCAGCTCGAACGTGACGGTTGCCTCGTTGCCGTCCTTGGGCATGCTGGGCAGGCCGGTGTTTCCAAGCTGTTTCGCGTCGCCCAGAGGCAAGAGACCCTCGACCGAGCGTACTTCCTTCATTTCGCCGTCCACGAAGAGCGAGACATCCCGATTCGCCGGTGTCCCGCCGAAATGGCGCACCCGGGCGACGATGCTGAGCATCTCCGGCCTCTCGTAGTTTCGCCGCACGTCGACATCGACGATCCCGGTATTCTCGATCGCCTTGCCGATGCAGACGACCTCCATCTGCCCGCGCTGCACCGCCACCTTCTCGGCGTCTGACAGCCGGCCGTCGGTGAACAGGAGATGGTGAGACTGGGCCACCCTGTTGGATCCCCAGCCGACGTCTTCGCCGATCGGCGTGGAGTGGGCTTCGGCCAGTTGGATTGCCTCGGCCAGTCGCCCCGGTTCGTCGGTCTGGGTGATGGAGTTGATGGCTCGCCGCAACAGCACCTTGTCGCCGGTGAAAGAGGTCAGCACATTGGCCCGGTCGGCGAAGGTGATGACCATGGCCCGCTGGGTGGTGGTCATGCCGTCGACGACCTTGAGGGCCTCCTCCTTGGCGATGCTCAGGCGGGTTTGCCCGTCGCCCTCGTCAGCGCCCATCGACGCGGACTGATCGATGAGCAGGGTCATGGACTGCTCGATGTCAGCGGAGCCCCTGCGGACCGGCTCGCCGATCGCCAGGGCCGCCAGGATCAGGA